>CAZBOC010000227.1:0-4972 GCA_964493225.1 uncultured Caulobacterales bacterium
GCCGCGCCGCCATAGGTGTCGACGATGATCTTCCGACCCGTCAGCCCGGCGTCTCCGTCAGGTCCCCCGATCACGAATTTGCCCGTCGGATTGATATGCCAGACGCATTCGGCCGCGATCTCCAGATCGCCGAGGGCGTCGCGCACATAGGGTTCGATCACGGCGCGGACTTTGTCAGAGTCCCAGCTTTCATCGACATGCTGGGTGGAAACGACGATGCTCCTGACGTCTTTTGGCGCGCCGTTTTCATAATAGACCGTAACCTGACTTTTGGCGTCCGGTCCGAGCCCTGCGGCCTCGCCTTCACCGCGATGGCGCGCTTCGGCGAGGAGGCGCAGAATCTTGTGACTGTAGAAGATCGGCGCAGGCATCAGCGCCGGCGTCTCGCGGCAGGCGTAGCCGAACATGATCCCCTGGTCGCCCGCGCCCTCGTCCGCGGCGTCGGCGGCCTTGTCGACCCCTTGCGCGATGTCGGCGGACTGGCCGTGGAGAAGAACGTCGACATCCGCCGTCCGCCAGTGGAAGCCGTCCTGTTCATATCCGATCGCCTTGATCGACTGGCGCGCGGCGGCGACGAATTTTTCAGGATCGACGCCGTCGCCCGCGCCCATCAACGCTTCCGGCGCGCGCACTTCGCCCGCGATCACGACCTTGTTCGTCGTCGTCAGCGTTTCGCAGGCCACGCGAACGTCCCACGGGTCCATACCGGCGCCCGCGGCTTCGCGGTAGATCAGGTCGACGATTTCGTCTGAAATCCGGTCGCAGACTTTGTCGGGATGGCCTTCGGAGACGCTTTCGCTGGTGAAGAGATAGGATTTTCGGGGCATCGGGCGCGGCCCTCCTTCCATATAAGGAAAAGTTTATGTCTTGCTGAGGCGCGCTTGTAGCGAACCGCGCCGCCCCTGTCCATGCCCGCCGCGCCCTCTGGGAGGCCGATCGGCGGGACAGCAGCGCCGGCGGGTCAGCCCTTCCCGTCGTCAGGCGCGCCGCGGCCCGGACCGTCGCCCTCGGCGAGCGCCTTGACGAGATCGAGCACGCGCTTCTTCACCCTGGGATCGTCGATTTCCGCGTAATAGCGGCAGAGCTGGACCCCGTCCGGCGTGTTCAGAAGGTCCATGAAGGACGCGTCGCCATTGCCTTCGCCGAAGCCGGAAAGGGCGCTGCCGCCGGGCTCGAAGTCGTCGAAGAGATATTGTATCGGAACGTCGAGTATCCTCGCGATTTCAAACACTCGACTGGCGCCGATGCGGTTAATCCCCTTCTCGTATTTCTGGATTTGTTGAAAAGTCAGGCCCAGAGCTTCACCAAGTTTGTCCTGGCTCATGCCGAGCAGGGTTCTTCTGAGTTTCACGCGCGCACCCACATGGACGTCGATCGGATGCGGCGATTTTGTTTTGTTCATTGCTCGCCCCAATTGGAGAACGCGGCGACCGGCGACGCGCCCTCATTACTCTCCCTTGCGTGCTGTTATATTACAGCGATGAATAAAGGTGAAGAGTAGTCGGATTGTCGGGCGATCTGTTTTGACCTATTTTCGCCACAATCGCCCAAAAACAAGGCCCGCAGCCATCATCAGCGCGAGGATCAAGTCGCCGAACCGTCCGTACAGCGTCGTTTCAATCGCGCGCGGAAGCGGCGCGTCGATGCGACCTTGGTCGTAGAGCGGCAGCCGCTCGACAATGACGCCCCTGGCGTCGATCAGCGCAGAAATCCCGGTATTGGCTGCGCGCGCCATGGGAAGACCGGTCTCGATCGCGCGCAGGCGCGCCTGATCGAGGTGCTGGCGGGGGCCGGCCGTGTCGCCGAACCAGGCGTCGTTCGTCACCGTCAGGAGCCACTCGGGGCGATCGTTGCGGGGATGGATCTCCCCGGGGAAAATCGCCTCGTAGCAGATCAGCGGCGAAAAGGAGGGCCCTCCGGCGTTGAGCGTCGCCGGCCCCGACCCCGGCGTGAAACCGTCCTCGTAAGGGGCGAGTTGCGCCAGGCCGACGGCCTGCAAGAGCCCTTCAACGGGAAGATACTCTCCGAACGGGGCGAGGTGATGCTTGTCATAACGCGAAACGACCCGCCGGCCGGCCGGCGTCTGCGGAATGATTGCGAGAGAATTGTAGAAGCGCGCCTCTCCGGCGTCCGTCAGCTCGCGCCGCACTGATCCCGTGATCAGCACGGCGTTGTCAGGAAGCGCGCGCTCAACCTCCGCGAGCGCTTCCGGCGCCTCGTCGATCACCGGAACGGCATTTTCCGGCCAGATCACGAAGACGCGCCGGCTTCCGGCCTCGACGCCGCGCGAGAGCTCGAGCGTGCGATGGAAATTCCGCGCCCAGAAGGCCGGATTGATTTTTTCGCGCTGCGGGATGCTCGGCTGGACGATCCGCACGCGGGCGTCGTCGCGGTCGCCGCCGGGGATCGCGGCGAGCCGCGCGGCGCCGAACGCGAAAAGGGCGAGGGCGCCGGCGCCGGCCGCGATCAGCCCCGCTCCCTCGCGGCCCGGCCTCGCAATCGTCGCCGCCGGCGCCGCCCCGATCAGCACGGCCGCGAAACTCAGACCGTACGCGCCCCAGATCGCGGCCGTCTGCGCGCCCGCAGCGGTTCCCGCCAGCGCCTGACCGACCAGGTTCCAGGGCAGCCCCGTCAGGACATGGCCGCGCGCATACTCCATGGCCGTCCAGGCGATCGCGAAGACGACGACCCGACGCCACCCCTCGCGCCGGAACGCCATGGCGAGCGCGCATGCAAGGGCGCTGAAAAGCGCGAGAAAAGCCGGCATTCCGCCCATCGCGAACGGCGCCATCCAAGCAAATTGCTCCGCCTGAACGAAGAACGAAAACGCCATCCAGTAAACGCCGAGGAGGAAATACCCGAAGCCGAACCACCAGCCGACCGAGGCCGCAGCGCGAACCGGGCGCGGCTCGCTTTCGCCGACGCCATCAAGCAAAACGACGAGCACGGACAGACCGACGGCCATCATAGGCAGCGCGTAGAACGGCGCGAGCGCCAGAGCCGCGGCGAACCCGCCGGCGAACGCGGCCGCGCGCCGACGCCAGCCCGCCAGCGACTTCAGGGCTTCATAGAGCGCTATCGCCTTTCCGCGCACGGACGGCCGGGTTCGGGTCGCCGTCGACACTATTCGGCGGCTTCCGCCCGGACCTCGCCCGGACCGCCGGCGCGGCGGCGGATGAGGATTTTCCGGATCTTGCGCGCGTCGGCCTCGACCACTTCGAAATCGAGCCCCGAGGCGTGGGTCAGGACCTCGCCGCGTTGAGGCACGCGCCCGGCGAGGGAAAAGACCAGCCCGCCAAGGGTGTCGATCTCCTCGTCCTCCTCGACGAGCCGAATGTCGAAGCCGGTCGCCTCGATGAAGGCTTCGAGTTCCACGCGCGCGTCCGCCTCCCAGCCGCCGCCCGGCCTGAGCGTGACCATGGGGGCCTCGTCCTCGTCGTGCTCGTCATTGATGTCGCCGACGATTTCCTCGATCAGATCCTCGATGGTCACGAGGCCGTCCGTTCCCCCGAACTCGTCGATTACGAGCGCCATGTGGATCCGCGCGGCCTGCATGCGCAGAAGGAGATCGGTGATGCGCATCGACGGGGGAACATAGAGAAGGTCGCGGCAGATCCGCTTCAGGACGGGATCGGCCTCTTCCTCCCCGCCGTCCGGCGTCGCAAGAATGCTGACGACGTCCTTGATGTGCGCGACGCCGATGGGGTCGTCGAGGTCGCCGCGATAGACCGGCATGCGCGAATGGCCGGCCTCGGCGAAGCTTTCGATCAGCCCGGGCATGGGCGTCTCGACGTCGAGCGCCATGATGTCGGCCCGCGGCGTCATTACGTCCACGACGCGTTTTTCGTCGAAGGCGATGACGCGTTCGATCATCTCCCGGCGACCGCGGGGCATGTCTTCGACGGCTTCGCGTTCGCCGTTTTCCAGCGCCGCGACGATTTCGTCGGCCTCGCGCCGGGCCGGCGCGCCGGCGAGGAGGGATCGGAGCTTGTCGAAGAACGAGGCGCTGTCGACGTTCTGTCCCGAGGACGCGTCGCCGGAACCGCTCGTGCCGTCAGCGCTCACCCTTCGCCGGCCCCGTTCCGTACGTCCGAAAAGACGTTTGCTCCGTCCCGGTAGGGGTCGTCGATCCCCGCCTCTGCAAGGATCGCAATCTCGAGCAGTTCCATTTTTTCCGCGTCTTCATGCGTTTGATGATCGTAGCCTATCAGATGCAGGAGGCCGTGAACAAGCATATGGGCGACGTGGTCCTCGACGGACCGCCCGCCCGCGCGCGCCTCGTTCTCGCAGACCCCGCGCGCGATCGCGATGTCGCCGAGGCTCGCCTCCGCCGCCGGCCCGCCCACCGGGCCGGGAAACGACAGAACGTTCGTCGGCTTGTCGATCCCGCGAAATCGCGCGTTCATCTCCCGCATGGCCGCATCGTCCGTAAAAAGAACGCTGACCTCAGCGCCCAGCGGGCCGATGCGGCTCTCGCAGGCGGCGAGACAACGCTCGACGAGCGCTTCGCAGGAGGCCGCGTCCCAGTCTTGCGAGTCGATAGAGACTTCAAAACCGGCGCGCGAGGCAGCAAGCTCCGCCATGGCCTCAGCCTCTCGCCTCGTAGGCCCGGATGACGCGCGACACGAGCGGATGGCGCACGACGTCGCTGGCCGAGAAGCGCGCGACCGCGATCCCCTCGACGCCTTCAAGCAGTGAAAGGGCGTCCGCGAGCCCGGACGTTTCGCGCGCCGGAAGGTCCGTCTGCGTCGGATCGCCGGTCACCGCCATATGGGAGCCTTCCCCGAGCCGGGTTATGAACATCTTCATCTGCTGCACGGTCGCGTTCTGAGCCTCGTCAAGTATCACGGCCGAGCGCGCCAGCGTGCGCCCGCGCATGAAGGCGAGCGGCGCGATTTCGATCGCGCCGGCATTGATGCGCCGGTCTACGAAGTCGGCGGGCATCATATCGTAGAGCGCGTCATAGAGCGGG
>CAZBOC010000228.1:0-4972 GCA_964493225.1 uncultured Caulobacterales bacterium
GGCGCCGATCAGCCCGCCGATGCGCTCCTTCATCTCGCGGGCGGCCTTGTTGGTGAAGGTCACGGCGAGCAACTGCCAGGGCTGGGCGCGGCGCGTCGCCAGGAGATGGGCGATGCGGGTCGTCAGCGCCCGCGTCTTGCCGGTGCCGGCGCCGGCGAGCATCAGAACGGGCCCCTCAGTAGCGAGGACGGCGCGCCGCTGTTCCTCGTTCAGACCATCGAGGTAAGCCGCTTCATCGCTCGCCGCAGCTGGTTCGAACCGGGCCATCGCCTTTTCGGAAAGGGATAATTTAGAATTCATGGGCGAAACCTAGCCGAACGGGAACGATTCTGGAACATCGAGCGCGGTGCGGCGATATCGCCTTGTCAGCGCTAACAAAAAACCGGAATCGGTCTATCACAATGTGTGAATAACAAGAGGAGCGCCCAGATGGCAGGCAAGTTCGAACTTTACAAGGACAAGGCGGGCGAATTCCGTTTCCGCCTCAAAGCGGGCAACGGTGAGAACATTCTCGCAAGCGAAGGCTACAAGGACCGCGGCGGAGCCGTGAACGGTATCGAATCGGTGAAGAAAAACGCGGTTGAGAAGGACCGGTTCGAAATCAAGGAATCAACCTCCGGCAAGCCCTTTTTCGTGTTGAAAGCCGGCAATCATCAGGTGATCGGCCAGTCGCAGATGTATGATTCAATGGCTGGCGCGGAAAACGGCGTCGACAGCGTGATGCGGAACGCGCCTGACGCCGAGGTCGACGACCAGACGGCGACCTGAGGCGGGCCCGACGCCGTCCAGCGAAAGGTGCGCGCCGTCATCGAGGCGGCGTCCGCCTCCCGAGGGAACGGCCGGGGAGTTCCATACGGAGAATGTTCAGATGACGCGCGGCGCCGCCGCGCGAGGCCGTTGAGGCGCTCAGCTTCCGGTCGCCGCCTCATCATCCGTCGGACGGATGGCGGCGTCCGCCTCATCGAGGCCGCAGTCGCCTTCGATAAAGGCCACGTCGTCGATCAGAAAGCGAACCATGTCGCCGCGCTCGCCGGGATCAAGGCTACTGACGCTGACCTCGACCGCTGACGCGCGCGCATCCGGAAAGTATGCGCCCGCCATGTGTCGCCAGCGAAAGGTGTTGTTCGTCCAGTCAAATCGAGACTTCGCGACGCCGAGCTTCTCACCGGAGCCGTCATATCCCTGAACCACGACCTCAAAGGTCTCGCCTTCCTTGCCCCCGGTGGGATAGATCGCCATCGCCGCGACGCAAACGCTTTGCGAAAAGTCGATCCTCAAAGGACGATTGAAGCGGTCTTCATAGACCGCTGCGTAAACGCCGCTGGGCGCGCGAAGATAGGTGCACTGAGAATCGTATCGGCTGTGGCGAGGGCCGTCGCAGATCTGTCTCTTGACGCCGCCGGTGAATGCGAGGCCGAACTCGTCTTCGTAATCATCGCGGATAATGTCGCCATGCCCGTTTTCCGCGTCGAAGGTCACAACCCGATAGGGCGGATCGAAGGCGGCTTCGGCGGCGTCTCCGATCCTTGAAAGCGCCCGCGTGTTGGTCGCCGGATTGCTGTCGCCGTCGGCGTCGGGCCCGATTCCGTTGCCGCCCGTCGGGATGGTTTCCGGATCGTCGTAGGGCTTTGCGACGTGACTTGTCTGCTCATCTTTCGCTGCGTTCTCGCGCGCGTCTGCGGAAAGGGCGTGTGCGGCCCCTGTCGTCCAAGCCCAGGCGAGACCTGCAAGCGCTATTGATTTTGCCACCATGTTTCCATCCCCGTGAGAATGCCAGCATACCGCCGTTGCGCGCGGCGCGCAAATTGAAGGGGCTGGAAGGCTCTTTCGCGGCGCGCGGGCCGGAGGCGCGGGCCCCCGCCCTTCGAACGCGACTTGGTTTTTGGTCGCGCCTTGAATAGATACTGCGGTGAATTCGGACGTCAGGAGGCAAATCCTTGCTGCTCACCATGCTGAAGGCGAAAATTCATCGCGCCACGCTCACGATGACCGATCTCCATTATGAGGGATCGATCGCGGTCGATGAAGACGTCCTCGACGCTGCGGGAATTCTCCCCCACGAACAGGTGGATATCTGGAACGTCACGAACGGGGCGCGCCTGACCACTTACGCCCTCGCAGCGGAACGCGGCTCGCGTGAAATCATGCTGAACGGCGCCGCCGCGCGCCTCGCTTCGGTCGGGGACAAGGTCATAATCGCCGCCTACGCGCAGATGCCAGCCGAAGAGGCGCGCAATTACAAGCCGAATGTCGTCCTTATGGGCGAGGGAAACGCTGTAGAACGTGTGATCTGAACCGCAATCTCGGCCGGATTTGCGTTGACCGGCGCCGGTGGGGCGCGACTATTGGCGGAGAAAGACATCCATCTTTGGGGGCGGGCCTTGCGACAGCGACGATTGACGGTAATTGCGGCGGTTGCGATTGCAATTATCGGTTGCGCGACCGATCGACTGGCGCGAACACCCGCGCTTCCTTCGGGGCCGGAGGCGTTTCCCGACGCCTTCTCCGCCCTCGAAGCAGCGGTGGGGCCGGGCGCGCGCATCGCCGCCGATGTCGCATTTCTTGCGGACGACGCGCGCATGGGCCGGGAGGCCGGAACCCCCGGTTACGACGAGGCGGCGCGATACGTCGCCGCCCGTTTCGAGCAACTCGGCCTCGAGGCGGCGGGCGACGCCGGCGAGTGGTTCCAGACCGTCAGGCTGCGCTCGGTTACGCGGGACCTCGAGGCGGCTTCCTTTGTCGTCACGGACGCCCGAGGCCAAGGTCAATCGCTCGTCCACATGCAGGATTACATAATCGGCCGGTCGATGGCGGCGCCCGCCTTCGAGGTTTCAGGACCCGCAGTTTTTGTCGGAGACGGCGTGGTCGCGCCTGAGATCGGTCGCAACGCCTATGCGGACGTCGATGTGAGAGGCAAGATCGCCGTCATGTTCACCGACGCGCCCGAGGGCCTCGACGGCGAAGCGAGCGCCTACCTGCGCAGTCGCTCCCATCGCCTGGACGCGGCCGCTGAGGAAGGCGCGGTCGGCGTCGTCTTTTTGCAAAGCGCCGCCGCCAGCAGGCGATGGCCCTGGGCTCGACTGATCGCCAACCCGTCCCGGCCGGCCATGACCTGGGTTCGTCGCGACGGCGAGGGCGCCTATGACGGGAAGGCAATTGGTGCGACGGCGACACTGAGCAAGGCCGGCGCTGAAAAGCTATTCAAAGGCTCGAATTACGAATTTGAGGCGCTTCGGCGGATCGCAGACGCCAAAGACGTTGACGCGCTATCCTTTCCCATCGGCAAATCGATCACCTTGCGGGGCGCGTCGACCTTCGAGGAGATGGTGAGCGCCAATGTCGCCGGCATTGTTCGCGGCGGCGATCCCGTGCTGTCGCGCGAGGTGGTCGTCCTGACCGCCCATCTCGACCATGAAGGCGTTGCGGACGCGGGCGCGCCTCGTGTTGCGGGCGAGGACCTAATCAACAACGGCGCAATGGACAACGCCTTGGGCGTCGCAACGATGCTGGAGGTCGCAACGCGCTTCGCCCGCGAAACGCCTCCGCGGCGGTCGGTTCTCTTCCTCGCGGTGACGGCTGAAGAGAAGGGACTTCTGGGCTCGGACTATTTTGCGCATCATCCAAGCGTCGATCGCGCCGCCATTGTCGCCAATGTCAATCTCGATATGCCGCTGGCGCTATTTGACTTCGAGGACGTCATTGCCTTCGGCGGGGAACGCTCGACTCTCGGCGAGGTCGTCGAGCAGGCCGCCGCGTCGATGGGTGTTCGGGTCATTCCCGACCCGATCCCGGAGCAGAGCATATTCACGCGGTCCGATCACTACAGTTTCGTCGAACAGGGCGTGCCGTCGGTCTACGTGTTTATCGGATTTGGCAACGGCGGCGACGCGGTGTTCTCCGCCTTCATGCGCGACCACTATCATAGACCGAGCGACGATCTGAGTTTGCCGATCGACTATGACGCGGCGACGCGTTTCGCCGCGCTGAACTATCAGATCGCGAGGCTGATCGCAGACAGCGAAACGGCGCCGGGATGGCGCGAGGGGGATTTTTTCGGCGAACGGTTCGGCCGCGACCAGCGACGATGAAGCGAGAAAGTCGTCATTCAATCGCGTAAACGAGCGTCACGGCCGCCGATAGAGTGGCCTCGCCGGTTTCGATCGGGGCGGCGTCAACCGCAGCCGCCTCGGCGCGAAAACGCTTCGCGACGACGGGCGTGGCTGACGCGCCCTCCGTGATCGTTAAGACGGGCCCGAGCGAGACGCCGGCGGCCTTCGCATAGATCGCGGCCTTGCGTTTGGCGTCTTCGACAGCGTCGACCCGTGCGGCGTCGAGGAGACGATCGGGATCGGAGAAACCGAAGCGCAGCGCGTTCAACTGGTTGGCGCCCGCCTTGACGGCCTGGTCGAGGATAGCTCCGGTTCTTTCGATATCCCGGATGCGCACCGTCAGGGTGTTTTGCGCCGCGTAGCCGGTGATCCGGGGCTGGCTGCGCGACTGGCTGTAATCGACCTCAGGATTGACGGAGAGCGCGGCCGTCTGAAGATCCTTCGGCGCGATCCCGAGGGACTTCAGGGCGTCGATCGTCGTCGACATCTGTTCGTTGTTCCGCGAGACGGCCTCGCCAGGGCTCGCCCCCTGCGACCTGACGCCGATAGAGACGGTGGCAAGGTCAGGCTCGCCCGCCGCCTCGCCTACGCCGGTCACGCTGACGCGTCGCGGAGTTTCGCCGATTTCGCCAGCGAACGCCTTCTCGGCCCCGGATGCCGATAGCGTCGCAGCCGCGACGGCGGCCCTCAAAAGCGTCTCGCGCACTGGTCGCCTCCATCAAATTGTCGCCGGTTGCACCGCAACGGTCTCAATACTGACTTCGTCCGAAAGATAATGGCCGCCGGCTGAAGCTTCAATCCGGCGGCTATTCCTGCTAACACAGATTTTGCTTCAAAGGGGCGATCGCCCGCTCCCCCCGGTG
>CAZBOC010000229.1:0-4924 GCA_964493225.1 uncultured Caulobacterales bacterium
TCGGCTTTCGACGGCGCCTGCATGCACGAGGCGCTGTTCGACGATCGCTGGCTCAAGGGGACGGGCGTGGAGACCATCGACTTCGCCAAGGCCATGATCGACGAGGGGTATCATCCGATGACGATGTATTTCCCGCTCGTCGTCCATGGCGCGATGCTGATCGAACCGACCGAATCGGAATCGAAGGAGGAGCTTGATCGCTTCTGTGATGCGCTTTTGTCGCTCGCAAGGCGTGCGAAAGCCGGCGAGCGCGAGGCCTTCAAGTCTGCCCCGCGCTATGCGCCGCGCCGCCGCCTCGACGAGACGGCGGCGGCGCGCCGGCCCGTCCTGCGCAGGACGCCGCCGGCCCCCGCCCAGGCTGCAGAATAATCCTTTGCCGAAATCTACGCGCCAGCGGCGCTTTTCGCCGCCTTGGTTGGCGAGGAGAACATTCGTGCGGTGAGGGATTTGGCGGCCTTCAGCGCCGGTCTTTCAAACCCGTGATGCGCGGCGAAGGCGACCCCGAGCGCGGCTGACGTAAAGGCTGCGAGCAGGAACGCGTGATAGACAGGGCCTTGAAATCCGGTGAGGCTCAGCGTCTTGCCGACGACCAGAAACACCGGGATATGGACGAGATAGAGGGCGTAGGATGCGTCGCCGAGCGCGACCAGCCATCGCGGCGACGTCAGCCGGCCTTCGGTCTCCAGGGCCGCGGCCCCGTAGAGAATGAGCGCATATGCGGGAGCGAAGACGAGCACCCGCCTGCCGGCGTCGATTAAAAGGTCCGGGTACTGCGGTTCGAAGATCGTGGCCGAAACAACCGCAAGCGCGCCCGCCCCCGTGAAGATCGCGGGCCATGCGAGCCGCGTCGCACCCGCTTTGATCAGGAACGAGATCGCGCAACCGGCGATGAATTCGAAAGTGTAGGGGCTGAACGCGACCTTCGTCCACGGATTGATCGCCGCGAGGCCGGATAAATGGCCGGCGAAGACGAGCGCGGTCCACAACATGATGGCGGGCGCGAGCCACTGGACAGGCGCGATCAGGAACAGGGCGAAGACGGCGTAAAAATACATCTCGTGAACAAGCGTCCAGCCGACATTCACGATGGGCAGGCCCGCCTGGGGCGCCAGGAGAAAGGACGAAACCGGATTCGCGATCGCGGTCGCCTCGCCGAAGAAGTACGCCTTGCCGGCGTAAAGAACGAGGAGGGCGATCGTGACCGCCCAGTAAAGCGGATAGATGCGGCCCGCCCGGTTGACCAGAAAGCGCGCCGCGCCGCGCGGCCCCTGCGCGCCCCCGCGCGCGACATGGACCATGACGAAGCCGCTGATCAGGAAAAAGAGATCGACCCCGGTGAGCCCAATCTGCGCGGCCGCCGGAAGGAGAACGCGGCCGCCGCCGTAATCGCCTTCGGCGCCGGCGAGGTGCGCGCCGAAGACGAGAAGCGCGGCGATCCCGCGCAGGGCCTGAATGGTTTCATAGCGTCGCGCCATCACAAGTCGGTTTACACGCCTTGCCGCGCTTTTGGAAACGGGCATAATCGTCGGCGACTCAAGGCGGCGGGGCGCTCGGATGGATCTTTTGGCGACGTGGACGATGGCCGGCGTCGGCTTTCTCGCCACGCTGTTTGTCTTTCTGGTAGGGCTCGGCTTTCTTGCGGCGCTCGTCATGTATGCCGTCGACAGGACCCAGTCGCGCGACGCCATCCGTCATAATTATCCCGTCGTCGGACGGTTCCGCTACCTTTTCACGCGGCTCGGCGAATTCTTTCGTCAATATTTCTTCGCTTTGGATCGCGAGGAAATGCCCTTTAACCGGGCCGAGCGCGACTGGATCTACAAATCCGCGAAGGGAGGCAACAACACCCAGCCCTTCGGCTCGACCCGCAATCTGACGATTATCGGCACGCCGATTTTCGTCAATTGCGCCTTCCCGAAACTCGACGAGGAAGCAAGCGACCCGCCGCCGGTCCTGTTCGGTCCGAAGACGCCGAACCCCTATTCGGCGGCGTCCGTGATCAACATTTCGGGCATGAGCTACGGCTCGCTCTCGCGCCCGGCGATCCAGGCGCTCTCGCGCGGCGCGCAGCTGGCCGGATGCTGGCTGAACACCGGGGAGGGAGGGCTTTCGTCCTATCATCTGGAAGGCGGCTGCGACGTCGTCTTCCAGATCGGTACGGCGAAATACGGCGTGCGCGAGAATGACGGGACGCTGTCTGAGAAGAAGCTCCGCCAGATCGCCGCCGATCCCCAGGTGAAGATGATCGAACTCAAGCTCGCGCAGGGCGCAAAACCCGGCAAGGGCGGCATTCTGCCTGCGGAGAAAGTGACGCGGGAGATCGCCAGAATTCGCGGCATTCCCGCCGGCAAGGCGTCAGTCTCGCCGAACCGTCATCCGGAAATCGACAGCGTCGGGGACTTGCTGGACGCGATCGCGCGCATACGGAGTGTTTCAGGCCTGCCGACCGGCGTGAAGACCGTGCTTGGCGCCTATGGCTGGATCTATGATCTGTGCGACGAGGTGGAGCGTCGCGGCCTCGACGCGGCGCCGGATTTCATCACCCTCGACGGCGGCGACGGCGGGACGGGCGCGGCCCCGATGTCGCTCATGGACAATGTAGGCCTGCCCCTGAAGTCGGCGCTGCCGATGCTTGTCGACATCCTTGAGCGTCGCGGGATGAAGGATCGCATCAAGGTGATCGCGTCGGGCAAGCTCGTCACGCCGGCGGAGGTCGCCTGGGCCTATTGCGCCGGGGCCGACGTCGTCAATACGGCGCGGGGCTTCATGTTCTCGATCGGCTGCATCCAGGCGCTTCGCTGCCACACGAACACCTGTCCGACGGGCGTGACGACGCATGACCGGAGGCTCCAGGGCGGTCTTCGCCCCAAGGCGAAGGCGCCGCAGGTCGCGAATTTTGTCGACAAGATGCGCAAGGACGTGGCGATGATCGCCCATTCCTGCGGCGCGGCCCACGCGCGGGACCTCAAGCGCTTCCACGTGCGCATCGTCCAGCCGGACGGATCCTCGGTTCCTCTCGACGAGCTCTGCAAGCGAATGGAAATCGCGAGGTAATCCTCGACCGGCCGATCTAACCGGCGACGGCCGCGATCAGCTCTTCAATGACCGGGCCGGCGACGCCCGCCGCAGGCGCCTTGCGCGTCATCCCCGTGCGAACAACCACGACGTTTTTCGACGGGACGATGACGACATACTGCCCGTCGTGCCCTGCCATGTAATAGGCGCTCTCAGGAACGGACGGAAGCCAGCGCGGATCGCCGTCGGCCTCGTCGCGGTTCAGCCAGAAATGCGCCCCGTACGTATTGTCCGACGCCGGCGCCGGCTCCTGAACATAGCGAACCCAGTCATCGGAGAGGACCGCCTCCCCGGAGGACGCGCGCCCTTCCGCCAGATAAAGCTGGCCGAGCGCCGCCCAGTCGCGCGCCGTGGCGTAGACATAGGAGGACGCGGCGAAATGACCGGCCGCGTCGGTCTCCAGCACGAATGAACGCGCCCCGATGGGCGCGAAAACGGCCTTTCGGGCGAACGCGAAAAGATCCACGCCGCGCGCCGCGAGTTCGCCCTGCAGCGTCCGGCCGAGAATGTTGCTCGTCCCGCTGGAATAGGCCCAATGCGCGCCAGGCGAATGGAGCGCGGGTTTCGCCGCCGCGAACGCGCCCATGTCGCGCTCCTGGAAAAGCATGAGGTTCACGTCCGAGCGCGCCGCGCCGTAGGACTCGTCGAACGCGAGCCCGGTCTCCATGCGCAGGAGATCCTCCCAGGTGATGGCGGCGCGCGCGTCGCCGGCCCAGGCCGCGAGGGGCGGGGGGGCCGACAGATCGACATAGCCCCGGTCCGCGGCCGCCCCCACGAGCGTTGCGAGAACGCTTTTCGCCATCGACCAGCTCAGGAAAGGCGTTCGCTCAGAAAATCCGTCTGCGTAGCGTTCCGCAACAATCTGTCCGTCGACGACCAGGATGAAGGCGCGGTGGCCGTCCGCCTCCCGAGCCATCGCTTCATTGAGGGCGTTTTCGACGGCGGCGCGGTCCACGCGGGCGCTTTCCCCGGTCGCCAGCCCCAGTGCGAAACCGGCCTCCGGCAGGGGCGCCGGCGCTTCGGGCGGGCCGCCCGAATCAAGCGCGCAGCCGTGATCCGCCCCGCGGAAGGCGGCTGTCGCCGCGCCGAGACGGTAAATTGACGCGCTCACGGATTTGGCGTCGCGGTCGATGCTGTGGGTTACGAAGGCGAAGGCCGGCGAGATATCGCGGAACTCATCGCGGGCGACGGTTCGGCCAGGGCGGCCGGCGAGGAAGATCTCCGAGCACAGTGTTTTTGCGTAATAGGCCGCGGGCGTGCGCGCGGAACCGGCGAGCCAAGAACCGCCTAGGCCCGCCAGGGCGAGCGCCGCGACGCCTGCGACCACGAGAACACGCAAGGCCGTCGGACCTATTCTATCGGGCGGAAGACGAGCGCGAGGACCAGCCCGATGACGCCGAGGATCACCCAGAGCGGGAGCCCCATGACCGTGGTCAATGCCTGCGAGACGCCGCCTGGCGCCGCCTGGGCGAGCGACATGCCGTCGACGCCGAACAGCTCGAGGATGTCGGCCGTCATCCGGATCGTCGGTTCTCCGGATTCAAGCGAAGAGACGGCGTCCGCCCCCAAAAGCGCCACCGCGATCGCAATGAGAAGCCAGGCTATGAAACGAAAAGCGGCCATGCCGTGTGATCCCCTTTTAAGCTGATGTCACCCCTTGCAGCGTGTTTACCCCGGACGCGCGGCCGCTGCAAACGCCGGATCGCCGATCGCCAGGACCGCTCGGGCGGCTTCGGCCCATATAGTTGCAAGCCAAGGGCCGCGTGGTGTAATGATGCGCTTTCTGAAACGGACAGGTGGCCGAGTGGTCGAAGGCGCACGCCTGGAACGCGTGTAGGCGGGCAACCGT
>CAZBOC010000230.1:0-2571 GCA_964493225.1 uncultured Caulobacterales bacterium
CACCGTCGGAGGGTTCCGCGGCCGAACTGGAGATGCCGCCCCATGCGGCCCTGTTGCGCGCGCCGGTGGGCGAAATCGAGACGGCCTACGGCGCGCGGCCCGAGGGCGGGCGAAGCAAGCTGCATACGGTGCGCGACGGCCTGCGCATCCTGCGGCGCATGTTCCACTTCCTGCGCCTGCACCGGCCGGGCTTCCTCTACGGGCTGATCGCCGCCTGCGGCGCGGCCTTTTCGCTTTATCTCGCCGCCCCGGTCGCGGTCGAATACATGGAGACGGGCCTCGTGCCGCGCTTTCCGACCCTGATCGTTGCGGCGGCGGCCATGATCGCAGCAGTCGTCATTTTCGCCGTCGGCGTCATACTCGACGCGCAGGCGCGATACTTTGCGGAAACAAAGCGTCTCGCCTATCTCGCCACTCCGCCGCCGCCGCGTTCAGACTACGGATGAGCGCTCTTCGCAGCGGGCGCCTCCTGCGCAAGGCGCTGATCGCCGCACTATCCGCACCGGCCCTCTTCGCCAGTTTCGTCTTGGTGCTGACGCTTGTTTTCGCCCTGCCAAACGGGCCCATCACGGATAATCTCCTGGAGCGCCCCGGCCTCATAGACGACCGGCGCGCTGACAATGGCCGCGTTATCGATGCGGACACCGAATGCATCGGCCTCAGCGTCGGCCTTTACCGGGCGCCTGGCCCGCCCGCGTCGGCGTTCGAGCGCGCGATCGGCGCGCAGAGCCTTTACGGTTGCGAACAGTTTCTGAAATGGCTCGACGCCGGCGAGCCCACGGCGCACCGGGACTATTTTCGCTATTGGCACGGCCACGCCGTCGTCACGCGGCCGGCGCTTTCGCTGGCGCCTTACAATGATTTGCGCGGGCACCTCTTCACGCTCTCGGCGGGGCTTCTCGCGGCGCTCGCCTGGCGGCTCGGCCGGGATTTCGGGGCGGCGCTCGCGATCGCCTTCGCGCTCCCTTTCGCGGTTCTGAACGCCATGGGCTTCTGGGTGGTCGCGACGAAGGCTGTCACCTGGTTCCTCGCGGCGGGCGGCGCGCTCGTCGCCAGCCGCCGGCCTGCAAGCGAGGCGCCGGCGCTCTTCTTCTTCTTTCTCGGCGCGTTGACGGCGTTCTTCGATTTCCTGACGACGCCCGCTCTGGTCTTCGCGCTACCCGCGCTTGTTCACTTTCTATACGCGCAGCGCGCCGGCGAAGCGGCGCGGCCCTTCGCGCGGCTTGTCGCGCTCGGCGGCTTCTGGGCCGCGGGGTATGTCGGGCTCTGGGCGGCGAAATTCGTCATCGCCGCGGCTGCGCTCGAGGCCGAGGTCTGGCGCGACGTCGCGGGCGCGGCGGCGACGCGCCTGCGTGGAAAGTCGGAATATATCGAAACGTTTCTTCCGGGCGCGGCGGTTTACGAGAACATCGCCGCCCTGAAAGCCTTTTGGGGTCCCGTCGCGATCATATTGTTCATCATTCTGCCGGCTGCGACGCCGGCGCGGCGCGCCCGCTGGGTCCGCATTTGGCGCGAAGGCCGCGTCTTTCTCGCTGTCGCCGCCATCCCGGTCGCCTGGCTCGAAATCCTCTCGAACCATTCTCAGATCCACGCCGCCTTCACGCATCTCAATTTCGCGCCCGCCGCGATCGTCGCCCTCATCGTCCTTGCGGGGCGGGAGGACGTACTCGTCGCGAAGCCTTCGCGCCAGGCGGTCAGGGGCACGGGTTCGGCAGCCGCGCATGAACCGCGCTGACCGCTTCTTCCATCTCCTGCGTCCAACTGATCTCGAGGGACGCGAATATCGTCTCCAGCTGGTCGAGGCCGCGCGCGCCGAAAATGTTCGACGTCACGAAGCTCCGGGTCGTGACGAACTGCATCGCCAGGGCGGCCGGGTCGACGCCGAAACGCCGCGCGACGTCGACATAGGCTTCGATCGCCTCCGCGGCCGACGGGGTCTGGTAGCGCTGGAGGCGGCCGAACAGGACGCCGCGCGAGCCGCCGGGCGCGGCCCCGCCGAGATACTTGCCTGTGAGCGCGCCCTGGCCGATCGGTGAATAGGCGAGAAGGCCAACGTCCTCGCGGTGGGCGATTTCGGCGAGGCCGAGTTCGAACGTCCGGTTCACAAGGTTGTAGGCGTTCTGGATAGAGTGAACGCGCGCAAGATCTTTCTCCTCGGCGGCGCGAAGGTGGCGCATGACGCCCCAGGGCGTTTCGTTTGAAAGGCCGATGTGGCGGATCTTGCCCTCTCGCTGCAGGTCCGTCAGCGCTTCCAGGGTCTCCTCCACGGGAACCGCATCATCCTCATGATGACGATAGCCCCCGATTTCGGCGCCGAAGAGCCGCACCTTTCGGTCGGGCCAGTGGGTCTGATAAAGATCGATGTATTCCGTTTGCAGATTTTTCAGGCTGCGCTCCACCGCCGACCGGATCTGCGGGGCGGTCAGGCGCGGCTTGACGCCGTCGCGCAGATAGTCGAGGCCTGAGCGGCCGACGACTTTGGTTGCGAGGACGATCCGATCGCGCACGCCGCGCGCTTTCATCCACGTCCCGACATAGCGCTCCGAACGGCCCTGGGTTTCCGGCTTAGGC
>CAZBOC010000230.1:2581-4904 GCA_964493225.1 uncultured Caulobacterales bacterium
AGAAATTGAGGCCGCGTTCGAATGCCGCGTCCATCTGCGCGAAGGCGTCCGGTTCACCGATCTGCTCGCCATACATCATCGTGCCGAGGCAAAGAACGGAAACGTCGATGTCGGTGCGGCCGAGCCGGCGCTTTTGCATGGGAGCTCTCCCGTTAAGAATTGGGTAACGCAAACGGTGGTGTCTTGGAAACACGCAAGCGGCGCGTTGATTTGGCGTTAAGCGGCTTTCATGTATAATGGAATGAGACATAGGGAGGCGGAAGCCATGATTGTGAAAAGGTCAATAAAATCGGTTTTGCTCGCTGCGGCCTCCCTGTCCGCGGCCGGCGTCGTGGCCAGCGCCCATGCAGAGGAAGCCGCTCCCCAGGCCGCGCCGACGCCCGTCATTGAAACTGTCGTCGGAGCCGATGAGGCGGCTGTGGCCGCGCCGGCTGAAAACGGCGGCTGGGCCGGAAAGCTCGGCGTCCTCGCCGCTGTCGCAGTCGGCGCCTTCGCCGGCCTCGCGCGCTTCAAAGGGGTCAAGCGCTTGGCGGAGGCCGTCGGCGAAGCCGCGCCGCATGTCGTGAACGCGGCGGGCGTCGCCGCGCGCAGCTCCGCCAAGGCGATCAGGAGCGCCGGCGCGAAGGTCGGCGGATGGGTCGGCGGGCCGTTGCGCAGGATCGCCGTTTTCGCCGGGCTGTGCCTTGCCGGCGTCGCGGGCGTCGGCTTTTACAATATCGAATGGGCGGGCGGCATGCTCGTCGGCGGCGGTCTCGTCATCGCCGCCTGGCGCTCTAGCGCTCGGGTGAAACGCCTTCTTTCCCCTCCGCCCCCGGCGCCGTCCGAGGGTTGACGCGCTTAGGCCCGGCCTGCGCAAAGCCTGTCAGGAGCCGGTCGGCGTCTGAAAGCACGTCCGGCCGGCATCTCCTCGCCCACATCTTCTCGCCGGCATCTCCTCCATGTGAACGCTTTTGAGAGCGATCCGCCTTCTTGCGGCGGGCCTCGCGGACTACCTGACGCTCGTCGCGCTGGCGCGTTCGGCGCTGGTCAGTCAGGAGAAATAGAATGACAGAATTTACAATTCACAGCAAAGACGGAGCCGAGGGCGAGCGCCGTGAAACGCTCGAAATGATTGAGAGAAGCTACGGCTTCGTGCCGAATCTTCTCGGCGGTCTCGCCGAGGCCCCGGCCGCCGCCCGGGCGTATCTGGCGCTGGGCGGCGAAGTTGCGAAAACCTCCTTCACGCCCAGCGAACGCCACGTCGCCTGGTTCGCCGTCAATTTCTACAACAACTGCCATTACTGCATGCCAGCCCATACCGCGATCGCCAAAAACGAGAAGGTTCCCGACGACGTCATCGAAGCCGCGCGCAACGGCGGCGGCTATGCGGACGCGAAGCTCCAGGCGCTGCATGATTTCGTGAACGCGCTGGTCGAGAAACGCGGTGAAGCCGACGAGGCCGATCTTCAGGCGTTCTTCGCAGCCGGCTTCAACAAACAGCATGTTCTAGAGGCGGTGCTGGTCGTCGCCCACAAAACGCTCTCTAACTATGCGAATCACCTCATGCGCACGCCCGTCGACGGGGCGTTCTCGGCCTTCGCCTGGGAAAAGCCGAAAGCCGCTTAGGCGGAGCCTGCGTTGGTTCAATATCAATCATTAAAAACAAAAGGTTAACGGATGCCTTGCGGACAAGCGCCTCAATTCCGCCAAATTGATCGCGTATCTCTTCGGCCATGGATCTGAATTGATAAGACGTTCTCTCCATGCCGAAGGGCGGCAATCCGCGCTCATTCTTGCATCAGACTTCCCGGCCCCGCTCCCGAAAGGGAGCGGGGCTTTTTTTAACGCCGTTTACCTGCTTTTAAGGGGGCGCTGGTTGCGCCTGGCGCGCGCATCGCGATACCTCTGAACGATGGTCTCCCTGCGCATCGCACCTTCCATTCTCGCGGCCGATTTTTCGCGGCTGGGCGAGGAAATTTCGGCCGTGGACGCGGCGGGCGCCGATTTCATCCATATCGACGTTATGGACGGCCATTACGTGCCCAACCTGACCGTCGGACCGGCCGTCGTCAGTTGCCTGCGGCCCCTGACCAAAAAGCCTTTCGACGTTCACCTGATGATCGCGCCGGTCGATCCCTTCATCAGCGCCTTCGTCGAGGCCGGCGCCGACATCTTGACGGTGCATCCGGACGCCGGGCCCCATCTCCACCGCACGCTGCAGGCGATCAGGTCGTCGGGCGCGCGGGCGGGCGTCGCCCTCAATCCCGCCACGCCGGCCGCGCTGGTTGAGCCCGTGATCGACGACGTCGATCTGATCCTTGTGATGAGCGTCAATCCGGGCTTC
>CAZBOC010000231.1:0-4900 GCA_964493225.1 uncultured Caulobacterales bacterium
GGCGTCCAGCGCCGCCGCATCGACGCCTTGCCGTTCGCGGCCCTGGTGCTAAAGGCCGCACTGGCGCGCAGCGGGGTCGCACGGGTCGCGATTTCCGCCGGCGGCGTCCGCGAGGGGCTCCTCTACGAAGCGCTCAGCGACACCGAACGCGCGGAAGACCCGCTGCTTGCGGGGGCGACGTTTCTCGCCGGCCGTCTGGCGCCGGACGATCGGTCCGGCGCGGCCGTGGCGGACTTCACGGCTCCGCTTTTCGCGCCAGAAGGGGCGCAGGACAAATCCCTGCGCGCGGCGACCTGCGCCCTGGTCGACGCGGCGGCGTATTTTCATCCTGATCTGAGGGGGCGGCATGCCTTCGACATCGCGATGCGCGCGCCGTTCCATGCGATCACGCACGCCGAGCGCGTCGCCATGGCGATGGCCCTGTTCGTGCGGCACGAAGGCCGGCGCGCGAGCCCGCCGGATGACGCCGCGATCGGTCTGGCGCCCTGGCCGGCGCAGCAAAAGGCGATCAGGCTCGGCCTCGCCATGCGCTTCGCCTCGGCTCTCGCCCCCAAAGCCCCGGGCGTCCTTCAGGCCTGTTCGCTGGCGCTTGAGGAGAATAGCATGCTGTTCACCGCGCCGCGCCGGCTTCAGGACATCATGGCCGACACGCCGCGCCGCCGCCTCCAGTCGCTCGCCGAAGCGTTCGACGCCAAACCTGTTGAGATCTACACGGACTGATCCGGCCGGATCCAACGAGAGGAGAAACCTGCAATGACCATGACGCTTTACGATTTCGACAGGGCGCCGAGCCCGAGGCGGGCGCGGATCTTCCTTGCGGAAAAGGGCGTTGACTATGAGAAAGTCAGCATTGACCTCGCCGCGGGCGAGCAGCTCGGCGAGGCCTACCGCGCCATCAGTCCGACCTGCACCGTTCCGGCGCTGCGGCTCGAAGACGGAACGGTTCTGACCGAGAACGCCGCCATCGCCGCCTATCTGGAAGCGGCGTTTCCCGAACCGCCGCTACTCGGCGCGACGCCGCTGGAAAAGGCCCTGGTCGCCGGCTGGAATTTCCGCGTGGAATCGGAAGGGCTCATGGCCGTCGCCGAAGCCCTGCGCAATTCAGCGCCGGCGATGAAGGACCGCGCCCTGACGGGTCCCGCGAACTGGCCGCAGATTCCCGAACTCGCCGCCCGCGGCCTCGCGCGGATCGATCATTTCTTCGGGATGCTGAACGCGCGCCTCGACGGACGGGACTTCGTCGCCATTGACGGCTTTTCGGTCGCCGACATCACGGCGGTCGTAGCCGTCGACTTCGCGCGCGTCGTGCGGAAAAAACCCGGGCCGGAGCATGAGCATATCCTGCGCTGGCGCGGCGCGCTCGACGAACGGCCCAGCCTCGCCGCCTGACGCGTCATGCGCCAGGCGAGGCCGTTCTTCACGAAAGCCGCGTCCAGCTGCGGTCGAGGACCGTCTCACTTCTTGATCCGTCCCCTGACGGGGGCGTCGGCCCGCCGCGCTCCGCGCCGCCGGGCCTGTTCAGCGCCCGCGTCGGCCCTTCGCCGAGCCAAGCGGCGGCCTCCACCAGATCATTCGAGGGGATCGCCCGCCACATAGCCCGCAGGCGGCGGAAACGCCAGACGCGATAGTGATTGACGGGCGTGCGAAACGCCGCGCCTCGGTAACGCCATTCCACCGCGTGCGCGCCGGCGCGCGCCGCTTCTTCATTCGCGAGGCAGTAGGGGAGAAACCCTTCCTCGATCATCTCTCTGAACGGATCGATCAGGTCCGGGACGCCGGCGCATTCCGGCGCGTCTTCAAAATCCCGCGGCGCGATCGCCCAGAGGCGCGCGGTCCACAATCCGGCGCGCGGCGCCGTCGCGCGCATGATGCGGCCGGGCGTCGGGTCCGAGTAGAAATGCCGGAACATCGGTCCGAAGAGCCCGAAATCGGCCCGCGTCGGCCGTGTCCCGAGGAAATAGGGGCGTTCCGCCAGGATGGCTTCAAGCGCGCGCAGAAGCTCCCTGTACTGCTCTTCTATCACGGGCGCGGTCCGCGTCGTCACGCCGTCGCCCGCCAGGTAGACCCGTTTCTGACGCCGCCGCATCCAGCGATGCTTCAGGAAGAAAGGCGCCCTGACGTCGCGCAGCAGGCTCGCGGCGATGCGCCTGCCCATGAGGGCCGCGTCGTCGAAGAACGCCCAGCGATAGTAGAGCGCCGGACGCCAGAACCATTCGTCGAAGAGGTCCTCGAAGAGGCAGGCCAGAAAACGGGCGGTCGGGTCGGTCGGCGTTATGGAGGGGGACGGCGCGCGCGCCTCGAAAGCGTCGATGATCTGCGGCGTGTCCGTAAGCCATTCGCCTTCCGGCGTTTCGACCTGCGGCATCTGCCGAACGCCCGTCGCGGCGCCGGCGCGCCGGAACGCCGCCATGTCCATTTCCTCAAGCCGGTAAGCGAGACCCTTGGCGCGGAAATACGCCTCGATCTTACCTGTGAAGTAGGAAAGGTCGAGCCCGTGGACGATAAGCAGGTCGCCCGTGCTGTCGACCTTCGAGGGATCTCGCGGTGCGGCTTCCAATTGACGACAACTTTCGATTGGTGAGATTGTCGCCGTCTATCCCCGATTCTCGGGCCAGGAAGCAAGAAATGTCCGCCTTGCGAAGATTGGTGACGGCGACCCTCGTCAGCCCGGCGGCGCGCGCAGGCCGGCGCATGGTCGCGTCGGCGTGGCGGCGGGCGCGCTTCGCCGCTCCGGCTGTGCATTACTTCCACGATCTGGGCGACCCGTACTGTCATCTGACGGCGCAGGTCATCCCCGGACTTCTTGACGGATACGATGTCCGGATCATCCCGCACCTGGTCTCGCCGCCGGCCGACGCGGCCGCGCCCGAGCGCGCGCGTCTCGCCGCGCACGCCCTCGCGGACGCGCGGCTCCTGGCCGACGCCCATGGCCTGTCTTTTCCGAACGATCCGTCGCCGCCCGGCGCGGCCGCCCTCTCCGCGGCTGCGGCGCGCCTCGTGTCGATCAGTTCGCCGGAGGAATTTGCGCGGCGCGCGTTCGATATCGGGGCCGTCCTTTGGGGCGGGCGGAGCGCCGGGGACGAAGGGCCTGCGCCTGAAAGCGCGGCGGGCGACGTCTTTGCGCGAGGCGACGCCCTCAGGAAGAAGCTCGGCCACTATCTCGGCGCGATGTTTTACTTCGAGGGGGAATGGTATTGGGGGCTCGACCGGCTGCCCTATCTGGAGGAACGTCTGGCGCACTTCCGCGCGCTCGGCGCCGAGCCGGTGGTCAGGCGTCTTGAGGCCGGCGCGGCGCCCGGGTCGGCGCCGGGCGCGGTCATCGACTTCTATGCGTCCCTGCGCAGTCCGTACACGTACCTCGCCGCCTCGCGCGTGCATGCGCTGGCGCGCGTCTGGGGCGCGCGGGTCGAAATCAAATTCGTTCTGCCGATGGTGATGCGCGGGCTGCCCGTGCCGCGCTCGAAGCAATTCTACATCATGCGCGACGCCAAACGCGAAGCGGAACGCCTCGGCATGCCTTTCGGGCGCGTCGCGGATCCGGTCGGGCCGGGCGCCGAACGCGGGCTCGCCGTCCTCCACCGCGCGATTCCCGCGGGAGCGGGCGAGGCGTTCCTCGAAGCGTTTCTTGCGGGCGTCTGGGCCGAGGGGATCGACGCGGCGAGCGATGCGGGATTGCGCACAATCGCCGAGCGCGCGGGCCTCGACGCAGCCTTCGCCGAGGCGGCGCTTGAGGACGAAAGCTGGCGCGAGAAGGCGGCGCAAAATCGCGAAGAGCTTTTCGCCATGGGTCTTTGGGGCGTGCCGAGCTTCCGCGTCGATGGCGGGCCCCCGCGCTGGGGGCAGGATCGTCTGTGGGCGGTCGAGAAAGACCTCGCAGCCCTCGCCGACCGCAAAGAGACAAGCGCCGCGAAAGCATGACCGCGCGCGTTTCCGCAATCGTTCTGTCGCTCGCGGCGTCCGCCTGTTCGCCCGAAGATCCAAGCGGGGAGGCCGGCGACACCGCGGCGCGCGCCTGCGTTCCGGCCGCCGGCGCCTTCGTCCGCATCCCCGGCGGCGCTTTCGAGAAGGGGGCGGGCGCCGTCTATCCGGAGGAACGCGGCGGCGGGCGACTGCATGTCGCGCCGTTTCTGCTTCAGGCGCATGAGGTGACGAACCGTCAGTTCGCGGCCTTTGTCGAGGCGACCGGCTATCGTACGGATGCGGAGAAAGCGCGCATGAGCGGGGCGGGCTCGGCGGTCTTCGACGCGGGCCGGGCGCGGGCCGGCGCCGATCCCTGGCGTCTCGTGGAGGGCGCGAACTGGCGCTCGCCCGAAGGCCCCGGCTCCAGCATCGCCGGTCTGGAGGATCATCCCGTCGTTCATGTCTCCCTGAACGACGCGCGCGCCTATGCTGAGTGGGCGGGCGGGCGTTTGCCGCTTGAGGCGGAATGGGAGTTCGCCGCCGTTTCGGGGCTCGCCCGTCCGGCGCGCAGCGTCTCGGGCGCCGTCGACGATGCGGGCGCGCCGATCGCGAATATCTGGCACGGGTTTTTTCCCTTCGCGGACGAGCCCCTCGACGGTTTCGCCGGGCGCGCGCCGACGGGGTGTTATCCGCCCTCCCGCCTCGGGCTTTACGACATGATCGGCAATGTCTGGGAATGGACGCACACGCCCTATGGCGCGGGCGCGCGCTACACGATAAAGGGCGGCTCCTATTTGTGTGCGGAGAATTTCTGCCGACGCTATCGCCCTCAGGCGCGCCAGCCCCAGGACGCCGATTTCTCCACGAGCCATATCGGCTTTCGGATCGCGAAGAATCTTGGCGGAGCCAGGGATTGACGGGGAGCAGCCCCTTGCGCGCACCGACGCGCTAGTGCGTTTCCTCGACGATTTCCACGGCGCCGCCCGACAGTTTCAGGGCG
>CAZBOC010000232.1:0-4886 GCA_964493225.1 uncultured Caulobacterales bacterium
CGGAGAGACCCATGCGACACGGGATGGCGCACCGCAAGCTGAACCGGACCCACGAGCACCGCCGCGCGATGTTCGCCAACATGTCCTGCGCGCTGATCAAGCATGAACAGATCAGAACGACCCTGCCGAAGGCGAAGGAACTCCGGCCGATCGTGGAAAAACTCGTCACCCTCGCCAAAAAAGGGGCCGCCGACGAGACGCGGGCGCTGCATATGCGCCGCCTCGCCATCTCGCGCCTGCGCGACCGGGACATGGCCGCGAAGCTCTTCGAGACGCTGGGCCCGCGCTATGCGGACCGAAACGGCGGCTATGTCCGCATCATGAAGGCGGGTTTTCGATATGGCGACAACGCGCCGATGGCGGTGATCGAATTCGTCGACCGCGACGTGACGGCGCGAGGACAGGATTCCGGGCCCGTCGCCGGTTTTGACGAGGACGACGACGATTAGACCGGACGTCCCCGCACAGAGCCGAATCGATGAACGGTCCCGAAAGGGGCCGTTTTTTGTTGACGGCTCGACAATCGTTCTCTATTTGTTCCAAGCGGAGGTCGTTTGACATGTTCCAGGAACCTGCCGCGGCGGGGATCGACGATGACGAGACAGAGGACGCCGCCGGCGCGCAGGCGGCGCTAAGGCTCTCTCTCGAGGTCGAGGATCCGGAGGTGGTCGCCAGCCTCGAGGCGGCGCCGGAGGGGCGCCGGCGAAACGCGCTGGCGCTCGCGGCGCTCAGGATCGGGGTTCTCGCGCTGAAACAGGCCCAGGGTCAGATCGACGCCGAACGCGTTCGCAACGAGGGCGAACGCCTGATCGTCGAGCTTGGCGCGGCGCTGAAAAGCCATCGCGAGACGGTCGCAAGCGAAATCAACGCGGCGCTCAAGGCCTATTTCGATCCGGCCTCGGGGCGGTTTTCCGAGCGTGTCGAGCGGCTCGTGAAAAAGGACGGCGAGCTGGAACGCGCGCTGCGCGATCAGCTCTCCGGCGAAGGTTCCGCCCTTTCAAGGACGTTGGCCTCGCACACCGGGCCGGACAGCCCGCTGATGCAGCTGATTGATCCGAAGGCGGAAAAAGGCCTCGCGCAGGCGCTCTCGAGGAATGTCGAGGCGACGGCCGTCGCCGAGCGCGAGCGGCTGTTGAAGGAATTCTCCCTCGACAACGCCGACGGCGCGCTGTCGCGCATGGTCCGGGAGCTGACGGAAAGACACGGCGCCGCCGGCGAAGCGCTGCAGAGGCAGATCGCCGAAGCGGTCTCGGAGTTCTCCCTCGACCGGGATGATTCGGCCCTGTCCCGCCTCGTCGCCCGCGTCGACCGCGCGCAGAAACTCATCACGGACGAGTTCTCCCTCGACCGCGACGGTTCCGCGCTCGCCCGCATCCGCAAGGAAATGCTGGAGCAGATCGCCGCCCTCTCGAAGGCGCAGACCGCGTTCCAGGGCGAGGTGATCGAACGCCTCGCGGAGATGGCCGCGCGCAAGGCCGAGGCCCTGCGCTCGACCGCCCATGGCGATGATTTCGAAAGCGCGCTTTACGGGCAGGTCGCCGCAATCGCGAGCGCCGCCGGCGACGTTCCCTCGGCCGTCGGCGCGTCGACGGGCGTCATCCGGAACTGCAAAAAGGGCGACATGCTCGTCGAGATCGGGCCCGAACACGCCGCGGCGGGCGCGCGCATCGTGATCGAGGCCAAACAGAACGCGTCCTACACCCTTGAGAAGGCGCGGGCCGAAATCGAGGAGGCGCGCAAGAACCGCAGCGCCGAAATCGGCGTCTTCGTGTTTTCGCGCCGCGCCGCGCCGGCCGGCGTCGAGCCGGTGGCGCGCCTCGGACAGGATATCTTCGTTCTCTGGGACGCCGACGACGAGGCGAGCGACTTCGTCCTGCGCGCCGGGCTGTCCCTCGCAAAGGGCCTCGCCGCGCGGGCGGAGGGGGCCCGCGCGGCGATCGAGGAGGACGTCGAGGCCGTCGACCGCGCCATCCGCGAAATCGAGAAACAGGCCGGACACCTCGACGACATCTTCAAATGGGCGCAGACGACGAAGTCCAGCGGCGAAAAGATCGAGGATCGGGCGCGCAGGATGAAGGCGGCGCTGGAAAAACAGATCGCCGCGCTCGAGGAGGGAATGGCGGCGCTGCGGAAAATGTGAACGCCCAGGGACATCGCCTCCCCCCTCCACGCACACACACACACACACACACGGGGGTCTTCGTTAATGGAACGCTAATGCCCGCCGATGCACCATGGGAGATCTCGCCGGCGGGGGATCCGTTCGGCGCGAGGGCCTTGTCGCCGGCGCTGAACGCTGGGCGCGGCGACAACGGCCGCCATCGACGTTGGGAGGTCGCGTGGCGCGGTCGCCGCTTCGAATCGTTCTGGCTTTCTTGCTTCTCGGGACGACGGTTTCGCCGGTCGCGGCGCAGGACTGGTGGTCGCCGAGCTTCGCCTTTCGCGCCCGCGCGACGGTGACGACGGGGCCGGTCGCCCCCGACAAGGGCTATCTCGGCTATACGGCGCGGCTTTTTCCCCTCGACACCGCCGCGCTGATCGCCGCGGGTCGATTGCAACCTGACTGCCGCGATCTGCGGGTCGTTTACTGGGACGGCGCTGCGAACGCCGAAATCGCCCGCCATCTCGTCGATTGCGGCTCGGCGACCGCGGATTTGCGGTTTGCGATACAGACCGCTCAGGGGCCGGGCGCGGCGGACGCAGGCTATTATCTCTATTACGGCGATGCCTCAGCCGGCCCGCCGCCGCCCGTCGCTCCGACGAGCGTCTATCTGTGGTACGACGACGGCGGCGCGAACCGAACCGGCGCCTATGATTTCGGCCGGCTCGACGCCTGGCACGGCGCCGGATGGGCGAATTCGATCGTCTACAATCCCGCCGGCTATTTCACCTTTGATACGGGCGACAATTTCACCGACAGCATCCGCGTCGCAGTGGACGAACGCGACGTCTATGTCGAAGCCGAATTTTTCCACGAGGGATGTTACAACATCAACATGTCGAGCGGCGTCGTCGCGCGCGGGATCATCGCAAGCGGCGCCGGCGGATCGGAGGCGGCGGACCATTACTACGCGACCAATCGCGGCCAGAACGCGGCCGGCGGTTGCGATATGGCGGGCTACGCAGAGGACGGCGACATCATCAAGTCAACCCGCACGGGCACGGTCGTCGACGGCCCCAATCCGGGCGGCGTCGTTCAGAACGCCTGGCGTCGCCAGGGGCTCGCGGTCTGGTCCGTGAACCCCACCAATCTGAGCTATTACGACGACAATCTCGCCGCCAATGTCGGCCCGCTCGGCTATCCGGCGGCCGGCGCGCTCCACGCGGCGGGGAGCGATCCGGCCGACTTCGAAGGCCGCGGCTTCGCCGGGCTGATCATCGCCCAGGACCGCGGCCGCGCGCGGAACATCCTCGTGCGACGCTATGTCGAGCCTGAACCCGTCGTCGCCCTCGGAGCCGTCGAGACCCAGAGCGTCTCCGTCAACGCGGCGTTGTCGGTCGCAACCGCGGCCGATCCGGTCAACGGCGCGATCGGCCCCTATGACATTCCCGGGTCGACGCAGGTGTTCTCGCTGACAAGCCGGAACGAAAGCGCGGTCGCGCTCGACGCCGATAGCGTCGTCCTGACGATCTCGATCAATCCGCGTACGATGTTGCGCGTCGCGGATTTCGAAGCCGGCGTCGCGGGACCTGTCAAATTCATCGACGGGTCTGCGCAGAGCGGTCTGACGCTGGACTTCGTCAGTCTCGCCGCGCCCGGCGACGATGTTTCGTTCTCCACCGACGGCGTCAGTTTCGGTTACGCGCCGGTCCCTGACGCGAACGGGGCTGACGGCGCGGTGACGCATCTGCGCGTCGCGCCGAGCGGCGCCTTCGCGGCGGCCGCTTCCGCCGACCCCTCCTTCACCATTCAGTACAAGACGATCGTGCGCTGACGGCGCGGCTATTTCAGCGGGATCATCTGGACGTCGATCACGGCGTTGCCGAGGGCGGGGTGGATGTCGATCTTGTCATGGGCGCGCCGGACGATGGCCTCGCCCACCTGGAGCTCCTGGGTGACGCCGTCATATTTGACTTTCACCTCGTTGGCGCGCCGCATCCCCTCCGGCGGTTCGTCCCAGAGGAACTTCACGGCGAAAAGAACCCCGCCGCCCTTCTTGTTTTCGTAGAGCCGCCAGGGGCGGTCGACGAACAATTTTTCCAGAACGATTTTCTCCGCGTCCATGCCGCCCCCCTCGATTTTCGTCCTTCTATACGCCCGAGACCTATCACAGGAGCGCTTTGGCCGACAGATCGATCTGTCACGCCATGGCGCCGGCGCCACACTGCGGCGCGGCCGTGGACCGCCTCGCTTACATTCGAACGACGCATGGCGCATATGTCGGCCATGTACACCTGGTTCGAGAACCGACTGGCGCCGTTTCCGGCCGACCGCAGCGGGCCGCCGCCGAAGCGGCTCGTCGCGTTTTGCTGGCATTATTCGAAGGACGCCATGCCGTGGCTCATGGCGATGTCCGCGCTCTCCGCGGCGATCGCCGTCGGCGAAGTGATGCTTTTCGGCTTTCTCGGCCAGCTCGTCGACTGGCTCGCCGCGTCGGGACGCGAGGGATTTCTGGAGCGCGAGGGCGGCAGGCTCGCGGTGATGAGCGCTGTTCTCCTGGTCGGGCTCCCGCTCGCCGCGCTTCTTTCCTCGCTCGTGATGCACCAGACGCTGCTCGGGAATTTCCCCATGAGCGCGCGCTGGCGCATGCACCGGTTGCTTCTCGGCCAGAGCCTGTCCTTCTTTTCGAATGAATTCGCCGGCCGCGTGGCGACGAAGGTCATGCAGACCTCCCTCGCCGTGCGCGAGGCGGTGATGAAGATCCTCGACATCCTCGTCTACGTCA
>CAZBOC010000233.1:0-4869 GCA_964493225.1 uncultured Caulobacterales bacterium
GGCCGCGGCGGCTCGGAAACGAGCGCGGTCGCAGTCGCGGCGGCGTCTGAAGAGGAACGCTGCGACATTTATTCCGACGTCGGCGGCGTCTATACGACAGACCCGAGCATCACGAGGCAGGCGCGGCGGATCGCGGTCATCTCGTTCTAGGAGATGCTGGAGATGGACTCGCTTGGCGCGAAGGTCCTGCAGACCCGGTCCGTGGAGCTCGCCATGGCGCACGGCGTCAGGCTTCGGGTGTTGTCCAGCTTCGACGCGCCCGACGCCCCGGGGCCCGGAACGATCATTTCTGATGAGGACGAAATCTTGGAACAGAAAATCGTCAGCGCCGTCACGCCGTCCCCTGATGAGGCGAAAATCAGCCTCTTGTCCGTGCCCGACCGGCCGGGCAACGCGGCCAAGATCTTCACCCTCCTTGGCGAGGTCGGCGTCAATGTCGACATGATCGTCCAAAGCCCGTCGCGCTCGCCGGACGCCGCGAACATTTCTTTCACGATGAACGAGGCGGACCTCGACCGGGCGGTCGAGACGCTTGAGCGGGCCCGTGACGACATCGGATATGACGCATTGCAGAGCGACCGCAGCGTCGTAAAGGTGAGCGTCGTCGGCGTGGGGATGAAAAGCCACACGGGCGTCGCCGCGACGATGTTCGAGACGCTTGCGCAGAACAACATCAATATCGAGAACATATCGACGTCGGAGATCAAGATAAGCGTGCTGATCAATTCGAAATACGCGGAATTGGCGGTGCGCGCGCTGCATACGGCCTACGGTCTCGACCGCACGGCGGAAACGCGCTGAACGCCGATGACGTTCGAAGCGACAAGACCGCCCCCCAGAACAGGCGATCGCGGCATCACGGTGTTGCTGCGCCGGATGCACGACGCCGTGGCCGACGAGGGATCCGCCCAGCAGCGGCTCGATCACCTGACGCGCGTCATCGCGAGCCACGTCGTGGCCGACGTCTGTTCGATCTACCTGCGCCGAAGCGACGATCAGCTTGAACTCTACTCGACCGAGGGCCTCAATCGGGAGGCGGTTCACATGACCCGTCTCGCATGGGAGGAGGGGCTCGTCGGCGCGGTCGCGGCGAGCCGGGCGCCCCTCGTGACGGCCGACGCTCAGAACCATCCGGCTTTCAAGTTCCTGCCCGACATCGGGGAGGAGACGCTGCATTCCTTTCTCGGCGTGCCGCTCATCCGGTCCGGAAAGGTGCTTGGCGTCCTCGTCGTGCAGAACAAGGCGCATCGTCACTATACCGATGACGAGGTCGAGGCGGTGCAGGCCGTCGCGCTCCTCCTCGCCGAGATCACCGCCACGGGCGAACTGCTGGACGAGGCCGAAACGCAAGCCGTCGACGCGGTCCTCAGTCGGCCCGAACGGCTCGCCGGCGTCGGCGTCGCGCCGGGTATCGCGATCGGCGCCGCGGTCTTTCGCGAAGCGCGCGCGCCTCGCCACAGGGTCTTCTCCGCCGACGCCGCCGGCGAAGCCGCGCGCCTCGAGGAAGCGCTCGTCGATCTCCGGCGCTCGGTCGACACGATGCTCTCGCGCGAGGACATTGGCGGGGAGTCCCGGGAGATCCTCGAGGCGTACCGCCTTTTCGCCTATGATCGCGGCTGGAAGGACCGCATCAGGACGGCGATCGCCTCCGGTCTGACGGCCGAGGCCGCGGTAGAGCGCGTTCAGGTCGAAAATCGCACGCGGCTCGCGCAATCGCGCGACCAGTATCTGCGTGAGCGCCTGCATGATCTTGAAGATCTGTCGAACCGTCTGTTGCGACGGCTTTCCGGCGAGGCGCTCGACGCCGCGCGCGCGATCCCGGCGGGCGCGATCGTCATCGCCCGCGGCATGGGGCCGGCCGAACTCCTGGAATACGAGCACGGCAGTCTGAAGGGCCTCGTTCTCGCCGACGTCTCCGCCACCTCCCATGTCGCAATCGTTGCGCGCGCGCTGCAGATCCCGGTCGTTTCGGGCCTCGAAGAGGCGCTTGAGCGGGCGCGCGAGGGCGATCGCCTGATCGTCGACGGCGATGCGGGCGTCGCGCACATCCGTCCGACGAGCGAGGTGCTTGCGAGCTACCGCGAGAAGGAGGGGCTGAGGTCCGAACGCCAGGCGGCCTACGCCGAGGAGGCGGGCCTGCCGACGGTCACCCGCGACGGCGTCGCGGTCGAGGTGTTTATGAACGCCGGCCTCGCCCTCGACATGGCCCACCTCGCGGCCACAGGGGCGGCGGGGGTGGGCCTTTTCCGGACGGAGCTGCCGTTTCTGATCGGCCGTCAATTGCCTCGCGTCGGCGATCAGGAACGCCTCTACCGCGATATTCTGGACCGCGCGGGCGGCAAGCCCGTCGTCTTCAGGACCGCCGACATCGGCAGCGACAAGTCGGCGGCCTACATGAAGCGGCGCACGGAGGCGAATCCGGCGATGGGCTGGCGCGGCGTGCGCATGGCCATTGACCGGCCGGGCTATCTGCGCCCGCAATTGCGCGCGCTCCTGGCCGCCGGGGCGGGACGCCGTCTCGACGTCATGTTCCCCATGGTCACGCTGGTCGACGAGATCATGGCCGCGCGCCGCTTTCTTGAGCATGAAATCGCCTTCGCGAAAGACCGGGGCAAGGAACTGCCTAGCGAAATCCGCGTCGGCGTGATGGTCGAAACGCCGGCGGCCGCCTGGCGGCTCGAGGATCTCGCCGCGCATGTCGATTTCCTTTCCGTCGGCGGGAACGATCTGGCGCAGTTCTTTTTCGCGGCCGACCGCGAATCGGAGCTCACCCAGCGCCGCTATGATCCGATGGAGACGGGGTTCCTGAGCTTTTTGAAGATGCTCGCCCAGAAGGCGGACGACGCCGGCAAACCGCTCGCCTATTGCGGCGAGCAGGCCTCCGACCCGGTGATGGCGGCGGCGCTCATGGCGATCGGGGTGCGGCGCTTTTCGATCGCCGCGACGGCGGTCGGCCCCTTCCGGCGGATGGTCCGCTCGATGGAGATCGGGACCTGGCGCGACTGGATCGAGGAGGCCCTGCCGCGGCCCGGCAGCGTGCGCGCCGCGCTGGAGGCGGCGCTGCGCGCCGGCGGCGTGGTCCTCGGTTGAAGGTCGCCCCGGCGCAGATCCCGCGGCGCTTAATTTTTTGAAAGGCAATCTCTGTCAAATTTTACAGAACAACCGGCTCGGAAAACGTGGTGTAAGATTTCGCCGGTTGGGTTAGCCTTTAAAGCGTATGGCTCGCATGGCGGCGTAATCGAGGCTTGGCGGTGTCCGGCGAAAACAACTCTGCGGAGATCTACGAACTGAACGACGCGCGCAAGCGTTTGCGTCCGGACGAGGCGGGCCCCGGCGGAAGCGCCGCCGTGGGCGCCTATCTGGCGGCCGTGCGCGAGGATCTCGGCCTGACGATAGAAGACATCTGCGAGCGCACGCACATCAAGCCGGCCTTCGTGGCCGCGATCGAAGAAGGCGACGCCGAAGCCCTTCCCTCGCGTCCCTTCGCGATCGGCTTCGTGCGCAGTTACGCCGACGCGCTTGGGCTCGACGCCGCCGCCGTAGTTGCGCGCTTCAAGGATGAGGCCGCCGATGCGGGCCTACAGGACCGCGACGCGATCTCCGAAGCGCCGCGCCTCGCGGCCTCGCCGACGCCCGGGGAACCGAAAGACATGTCGCTTCTCGCCGTCGCAGCCGTCCTGGTCTTTATTATCTGGTGCGCATGGCATATCACGCGGCCCCGCGACGTGAGCGAGCCCTATCGCTTCGGAAGCGAGCGCGCGTCGGTGCAAGGCGCGCCCGCAGAAGGCGCTCCCGCCGCGCCGGCGCCGGGGCTGCCGCCCGTCGAAATCCCGGTGATCGTCGAGGTCGAGGCGACGACCCGCGTCGAGCCGGTCTATCCGCGACGCTGCGCCGCGCGCGCCGCGCCGACCGAAAGCGTCGACGTCGCCTTTACGGTGACCGCGCAGGGCGATGTCGCCAGCGAGCGCGTCCTTTCCTCGACCAACCCATGCTTCGAGCGCGCCGCGCTGAACGCCGTCCGGCGCTGGCGGTTCAAGCCGCTCACCGTGGACGGCGTCGCAAGGCCGGCGTTTGATCAGAAAGTCACATTCTCGTTTCCCCGCCCGTGATAGGACAGTCCCTGCGGCGCGGGGGCTTGACTTATAGGGGCGCGTCGGAATTTTTAACCCGAAGCTGACGTCGAAAAGGCTCGCACCATGTCCGTACGTCCCTGGCGCGATATCGAGCGCCGCAAAAGCCGCCAGATCATGGTCGGAAACGTGCCGGTGGGCGGCGACGCTCCCATCTCCGTGCAGTCCATGACCAATACGCTGACGAGCGACGCCGAAGCGACGATCCGTCAGGTGAATGAGATCGCGGAGGCGGGGGCCGACATTATCCGGGTCTCCTGTCCGGATACGGAGTCCACGGCGGCGCTGAAAAAGATTGTCCGGCACGTCGAGACGCCGATCGTGGCCGACATCCACTTCCATTACAAACGCGGCATTGAGGCCGCGGAGGCGGGAGCGGCCTGTTTGAGGATCAATCCCGGCAATATCGGCTCCGAGGAGCGCGTGCGCGAGGTCATCAAGGCCGCCAAGGACCATGGCTGCGCCATGCGCATCGGCGTCAACGGCGGCTCGCTGGAGAAGGATCTGCTGGAGAAGTACGGCGAGCCGTGCCCCGAGGCGATGGTCGAAAGCGCTCTGGATCACGCGCGCATTCTCCAGGACAACGATTTTCACGAGTTCAAGATCTCGGTCAAAGCCTCTGACGTCTTTCTGACGGCCGCGGCCTATCAGGGCCTCGCCGAGGCGATCGACTGCCCGCTGCACCTCGGCGTGACCGAGGCGGGCGGGCTTCGCATCGGCTCGGTGAAATCGGCGATCG
>CAZBOC010000234.1:0-4869 GCA_964493225.1 uncultured Caulobacterales bacterium
CGACGGTCACCGGGATCGGCCGCGCGCCGAGATAATCGGGGCGTTTGGCCAGCGCGGAGACGAGCGGACCCGGGCCCGCCGGGTCCGTCGACGCGCCGAGAAAAAGGATCGCGATATCGGGATCCTCCATGAGCAGCCGGGAGATCTCGTCGACGGTGCGCCCCTCGCGGATCATCGCTTCAGCGGGCTCGCCGCGCTCGGGCTCGACGATCGCCCTGAATTCGGCGAGGCGGGCCTCGGCCTCGGCGAACGCTTCCGCGCGCATGGTTTCGGCTACGGTCGCCCAGTGCGCGCCGTCATTCGGTTCGATGACATGGAGAAGGACGACGCCGGCGTCAGCGCGTTTCGCGCGCCGCGCCATGAAATAGGCCGCGAGCCGGCCCTCCGCGCAGTCCGACGCGATAACGAGGAATTTGTGGCGCGCCAGGGCTGTTTGCGTTCCGCTCATCGCGCCTAGAATGCCCCAAAAGGGCGCGCCGCGTCCACTCGGGCAGAAAACGGAGGCTCGCAAGGCAGGTGAGAGGGTATTTCGGCGTTGGATCGGAACGAATTTCGAAGGCGATGAATCTGGGCGCCGTGCTCCGCACGGCCCATGCGTTCGGCGCAAGCTTCGCGTTCACCATCGCAGCGCATCATCGCGCCTTCGAGGTCGACCGGGCCGACACTTCGAAAAGCGACCAGCATCTCCCGCTCTATGAGTTTGGGACGATCGAGGACTTGTTGCTGCCGAAATCCTGCGCGCTTGTCGGCGTCGAACTCGACGAGCAGGCCGTCGACCTGCCGAGTTTCCGCCACCCCCTGAACGCAGCCTATCTTCTGGGGCCGGAGAAAGGGGATCTCTCCGAGGCGGCGAAGGCGCGCTGCGCGTTTCTCGTGAAAATACCGACGCGCTTTTGCGTCAACCTTTCTGTGGCCGCCGCGCTCGTGATGTACGACCGCGTCCTGTCCATGGGCGGACATCCGCCCCGCCCGCTCAGCGCAGGCGGTCCGCCCCCGACGGCGCGGTGGAGACCGCCGGGGCGGCGATAGGAGCCGTCGGCGACTTGGCCCGAACGTTTCGTCAGCGAAAGGACTAAGTCGCTGTAGCGCTAGGCGCGGCGCTTCGCCTTCTTTTTCTTGGCGGCCTTCTTCTTGGTCGCCTTGCGCTTTGCCGGCGCTTTTTTGGCGACCTATTTCTTCGAGGCCTTATTGGCCGGACGCTTCTTCTGCGCGGCGTCCTCTTCCTCCATCTTGTCGAGCGCTTCGGCGTAGGCGGAAAGCGCCTTCATGAAGGCGGTCTGCTGGGTTTTCGGCAGAACGCTGAGGGCGGCCGCCTCGGCGCGATCGACGCCCGACATGGCGCTGTTGAGCATCCGCTTTCCGGCGGCGGTGATGCTGACGGCGTTCGCGCGGGCGTCTTCCTTGGTGCGCTTGCGCGAAAGGAGCCCTTTCTTGATCATCCGGGCGATCATGTCGGCGAGCGTCGATCGGTCGATGCCGGTCGTGCGCACAAGGTCCGTCTGGCTGAGCCCCTCATTTTGCGCGACCGTGTGCAGAACTTCGAACTGGCGCGGCGTCGGCCCGGTTGCGCCGACCTCCTTTGCGTATAGGTCGTGGGCGTATTGCTGCGCGCGGCGAAGCAGATGGCCTGGAGAGGTTTTGAGATCGTATGCCATTGAGGAGGGTCTCCATCAGGTCGTTAGGGCCGCTCGGATGGACCCGGAAGGTCCGAAAGCGGTAGATTTCAATAAGGCGCGCTCGGACCGTGGGGATCTGAATTCGCACCCGGTGCGGAACAATTGAACTGAGCGACTTAATAAACCATTGCAACAAATCCGTCATCGGCAAATTTGCAACATCAGGACCCAAAAACTGGCGAATTCGACCTTGAGCGGATATTCTGCAAACGAGCTAGTCCGAGATGCATAGGGACGCAGGCGGATGACACGCAATAGATACGGGCTTGAGCCCTCTTTTCAGGAAATCATTCCGCCCGGCGACGATCGTCGGCGCGCCGTTTGCGGCCATTGCGGCTTCGTGGACTATCGCAATCCGAAGATCGTCGTCGGTTCGGTTGCAACGTGGGAGGACAAAATCCTCCTGTGCAAGCGCGCCATTGAGCCGAGGCGGGGCTTTTGGACGCTTCCCGCAGGCTATCTCGAGGAGCATGAGAGCGTCGAGGACGGGGCCAAGCGCGAGGCCTGGGAGGAGGCGCGCGCCCGGCTCGACATCGAGCGTGTCCTGGCGATTTACTCAATAATGCGGATCTCGCAGGTGCAGATCATGTTCCGCGCGAAGCTCGCGGCCCGGGACGTCGCCCCGGGGCCCGAGAGCGAAGCCGTCGCGCTTGTCACGTGGGAAGAAGTCCCCTGGACGGAACTCGCCTTCCCCTCGGTTTCATGGGCGCTGCGCCAGTGGCGCGAAAGCCGTTCGCAGACCGATTTTCCGCCTTATGCAAATCCGGAGGAAGGGCTGTAGATTTTTCCTGGGTACCGGACGTTGGCCCCCGGACTTCACCTCTCGCCTGAGGCGTCGACACGGGTCGCCGCCGAAACGACCGTTTGCAAGCCGAGCGCCTGCGCGCCTTCGGGCTCATTGCGAGGCGCCGCCGCCGGGCGTATCGCTTGCGTGCTTCATCAGAAACGGCGCCTGCAGGCCGGCGAATATCAGATTGACGATCGTGAAGCCGAACACTTTCAGGTTCACCCAGACCGGCTCGCCGGCGCAGGCCCCGTTCGCCGAAAGGTCGCAATCGCGCATCAGCCACCGCCAGGCGATCTCGTTCGCGGCGGCGAGCGCGACGAAGAACGCCGCATAGCGCTTCGTCAGAACGCGCCAGGCGTCGTCCGGCAACTGCAGGGCCCCGTCGAACAGCGTCTTCAGGAAATTTCGCTCCGTCCTCAGGCCGGCGAACAGGACGAGCGCGAACAGCGCGTAGATAATGGTCGGCTTCATGTAGAAAAACGTCTTGTTCTGCAGAACAAGCGTCAGCGTGCCGAGGACGCCCACGGCGACGCCGCTGACGAAGAGCATCGGCGCGACGCGGCGCTCTTTCCAGGCGCTGTAGGCGAAAGCGGCGGCGAAGGCGGGGAGAAAAGCGCCTACGGCGAGATACATTTCCTGGCCGTCAGCGATGCGCCAATCCTGCCCGAAGACGGCGCCGACCGGCGGGGCGAGGCGCTGCCCGAGGAAATAGGCGACGAGAAAGACGACCAGCGGGCCGAAGTCCACCAGGAATTTGGCGCGTCCGCTAAGGCGCGCGCCGGGCGCAGATTGATCCGTCATCGAATGGCTCCCCGGTCCTCCGGATCAAGGCCCGCCAGAGCCCTTGAAAAGTTTCGCGCCTCAAATGGCTGAAGGTCCTCAACGCTCTCGCCGACGCCGATGAAATGGATCGGCAAGCCGAACTTCTCGCCGAGCGCGACCAGGACTCCGCCGCGCGCGGTCCCGTCGAGCTTCGTCATCACGAGCCCGGTCACGCCGGCGATTTCGGAGAAAGCCTGCGCCTGGCTCAGCGCGTTCTGGCCGACAGTCGCGTCCAGAACGAGCAGCGTGTCATGCGGCGCGCGCTCATCCAGTTTTTTCAAGACGCGGACGATTTTCGCGAGCTCGTCCATGAGTTCGGTCCGGTTCTGCAGGCGGCCGGCCGTATCGATCAGGAGAACGTCGACGTCCTTTTCCTGCGCCTGCTTCAGCGCGTCATAGGCGAGCCCGGAGGCGTCGGCCCCGACGGCCCCGGCGACTACGGGAGCGCCGACCCGTTCGCCCCAGACGGAGAGCTGCTCTATGGCCGCCGCGCGGAACGTGTCGCCGGCCGCGAGCATGACGGATTTTCCCTCGGCGATGAACTTCGCAGCGAGCTTGCCGATGGTCGTCGTCTTGCCGGAGCCGTTTACGCCCGTCATGAGGATGACATGGGGCCGAGCGCGCATGTCGATGTTGATGGGCCGCTGCAGCGGCTCAAGGGTTTTGGCCACTTCCTCGGCGAGGGCCGTTTTGACTTCCTCGTCGCTGATTTCCTTGTCGTAACGATCCTTGGCGAGCGCGGACGTCACGCGCGCGGCGGCCGCGACCCCGAGGTCTGCGCTGACCAGAAGATCTTCAAGCTCCTCAATGGTGTCATCGTCGAGCTTGCGCTTCTTGAAGATCGACGTAACGCCTTCGGACAGTCGGGACGAGGTCTTGGCGAGGCCGTCTTTCAGCCGCGAAAAAAAGCCCCTTTTCCTTTCGGGTTCGGCTGTTCCGCCCTCTGCGGGCGGCGCCGCGCGGTCGCTGCCGGGGCCAGACCCCTCGACCGGCGCGCGGCGGAGAAATTGCGGGTCGCCGGCCTCGGCGTCCTCCGAAGGGCTGGCGGCCGGCGGCGCCAGCCTTCGGTCGGCGTCTGAAAGCGCTCCCGTCGGATCATCATCGGGCTTGTCAGGCGACTTGTCGGGCGATTCCTGCGGGGGCGTTTGCGGCGCCTCCTCGTTTTTCGCTTTCCGGCCGAACAGTCCGGAGAATGGGTTCTTCGCCATGGGCTTTTCCGCCTTCCTTCAGCCCGCCGTCGCGCCGAGAAGCGCGCGTCCCTCGCGCGCGAGCAGGCGCAGGCGCACCGGCGATCCGACGGCGAGGCCTTCCGTCTGCGTCAGTTTCACCTCGGCGAAATTTCCGAGCCGCGCCCGTCCGCCGCTCTCAACGATCCCGGTCTCCTCACGACCGACAAGCCCGACGAGGAAACGCTGCAGGGCTACTTCTCCTTTTTCCCTCAGGCGCTCGGCGCCCCCCTTGATCATCCGGCGCGCCAGCAGATAGCGGATGTCGTCGTGGAACGCGCGCGCATCGGCTTCGGCGTCGAACAGGCCGGCGCGCCAGCCGGCGGCGGTCCACCCCGCCGCCATTCGGTCGAACACC
>CAZBOC010000235.1:0-4866 GCA_964493225.1 uncultured Caulobacterales bacterium
CGCTCTGGCGGCCGATGAGCGGGGCAATCCTGCCGAGTCGGGCCTTTTCGTTGAGGTCGACGCAATAGGCTGAGAGCGCGTCTTCCTGCGCCTTCCCGGCCGCCTCGGCGTCTTCGCCGCCCGCTCCGCGGGGCGTGCGCGTCGTCGATTCACCCGGACGCTTCGCAAGGCCGTGAGAGATGTAGTTGACCGCGTCGAAGCGGGTCATGTCCTGTTTCTGCAGAAAGTGCGCGGCGTTCGATTCCCGCTCGGCGAAAAGCGCGACGAGTACGTTTGCGCCGGTCACTTCTTCGCGGCCGGATGACTGGACGTGGATGACCGCGCGCTGAATGACCCTCTGGAAGCTGGTCGTCGGCTTCGCCTGCTCGCCGTCGCCCGATTTCAGATTCGACAATTCATTTTCGATGAACTCATAGAGATCCCGCTTCAAGTCGTCGATATCGACATTGCAGGCCCGCATCACGGCGGCAGCGTCCTGATCGTCGGTCAGCGCCAGCAAAAGATGCTCAAGCGTCGCCAGTTCATGGTCGCGTTCGGTCGCGATCGCGATCGCGCGGTGCAGCGCTTCGTCGAGATTTCTACTGAATGACGCCAAGGGTTACTCCCGTTCCATCGTGCATTGCAAAGGGTGCTGGTTGCGGCGGGCGAGCTCCATCACCTGAGTGACTTTGGTCTCCGCGACCTCATAGGTGTAGACGCCGCAGATGCCGATCCCGTTCTGATGCACGTGCAGCATGATCTGGACGGCTTCCTCGGGGCTCTTTTTGAATATCGCCTGCAACAGCCAGACGACGAACTCCTGAGGCGTGTAATCGTCGTTCAACAACACGACCTTGTAGAGCGACGGGCGTTTCGTCTTTGGCTCCGGCTTCGTGACGACGCCGATCTCGACGCCAACGCCGGGCCCCTGCTCATTGTCTCGTTCTTCGGCCATTCAGTCTCGTCGTAAGAGTTTCGTCAAGTCCTGCGACAGCCGCGGCGCGCGCGCCGCGGCCCGGTCAGTATCTCATTAAATATGTATCGGGAGTAGGTTGAAAAGAAGGAAATTGGCGTCGCGCAGCCGCAGGCGCCGCGCATAGGATGCTTGCGGGGCCGCCGCGCAAGCCTCCCCCTCACGAAAAAGGCCCGGCTGAAGCCGGGCCTTTCGACGCAACGCTACTCTACAAAGCTATGGTCCGCCGCGCATTCGGTCCGGCTGGTCGCCGTCCAGGCCCGCGGCTCGCGAAGCGCCTAGGGGCGAAACGCCTGAACCTTTTCCACGAACGCGCCGTACTGCTCCGTGATCGGCTCGCTGACCTCTTTCGACACCGACATCCATTGGTCGGCCACCTTGTTGATTTGGTTAAGGTTCTTCTCCACGGCGGTGCGCATGTAATCATTCTGCACCGTCATCGCGTCCTGAATGCTTTTGGAGGAGGCGCACGCCTGGGCGGCCGAAACGCTGTCCTCGACACTTTCCTTGATGAAAGCCGCGTGTTCGGTGGCCGCCTGCTCCACCGCTTTGGCGAACACGCCGGCGGACGACATCATCGCTTCGACGGACGCTTTGTGAAAATCAACGAAATCACCCATGTTTTTCGAGGCCTTCTCATAGCTGTCCTTGAAAAATTCGGGCGTCGCGATGCTGATCGATTCAAACGCTTCTGACATGTTTTCTACTTTCTTCGCCGATGTGGCCATTGTTTTCCTCCTTGTGAAACCCTCTGCGCCGGGCGGCACCGTTCCGTTGTGCAATGCAACATAAATCGCTTTTCCGCGCTGTCAAGAAAAATTTTGTGCACCGCACAATAATCCTGCACATTCCGATCAGCGCTTCCCGGCGCGCATTGTTAATTGAACAAGGATGGTTAACGTTGCGTTTACCTGAAAAGGGCATCATGGACCTGCCGGGAAAGGCGGCATGGCGATTGCTAGGAGGAGTGCGCGAGAGGCTCCGCACATCGTGATCGCAGGGTTCAGGGGCGGCGTCATCCATATTGCAAAGCGCGCAGAGATCAGCGAGGCTCACGCTATGCGTTCAGTAATGCGTTTCGCGGCGGTTTTTTTCGGTACGATTTCGGCGGTCGTCCTCGCGACGACGCCGGCTGCGGCGAACTCTAAATACGCCGCTTATGTCGTGCACGCCCAGTCCAACGACGTCCTGTTCGACCGCTACAGCAACGCGCGCCGCTACCCAGCGTCTCTGACGAAGATGATGACCCTCTATCTCCTGTTCGATGAGTTGGAGGCGGGCCGTCTGAAGCTGGATTCCAGGCTGAAAGTGTCTTCCCGCGCGAGCCGTCAGCCGCCGTCCAAGCTGGGCGTCAAGAGCGGAAGCGAAATCGAGGTGGAGACTGCGATCAAGGCGCTCATCGTGAAATCGGCGAACGACGTCGCAGTGGTCGTTGCAGAGGCGATTTCGGGATCGGAATGGCGCTTCGCCAGAAAGATGACGTCGCGCGCGCGCGCGCTCGGCATGCGTCGGACGACGTTCCGCAATGCGTCGGGCCTGCCGAACCGCAAGCAGGTCACCACCGCGCGGGATATGGCGGTGCTGGCGCAGCGCCTGATGCAGGATCATCCGGACTTTTGGCATTATTTCTCGACGAAGACGTTCGCATGGAACGGCAGGACCTACCGAACGCACAACGCGCTCGTGCGCAACTTCGACGGGGCCGACGGTCTGAAGACCGGGTACACGCGGAGTTCGGGCTACAATCTCGCGACCACCGTCCAACGCGACGGCCACCATCTCATCGGCGTCGTTCTCGGCGGGCGCTCCGGTCGTACGCGCGACGCGCATATGCGCAAGATCCTGACGAAGGCCTTTGCCGACATCGTGAAAAAGCCGGCGCTGATCGCAGCGCTGCATCGCGAAAAGCCGGCGCCGCGCATGAAGCCGAGCCTCGTCGCGGCGCTGGATAACAGGATCGAGAACCGGATTTCCGCGCCAACCCTCGCCGGCAACGCGGCGATGCAGGCCGAAATTGAAATGGCCGCCGCCGGTTTCGGCCCCGTCGGCATGCCGTCGGGTCACGAAGACGTCATCAGGGACCTGATCTCCGCTTCCTCCGACATCGCCGAGGATTTCAGCGCGGCCGTCGGCGTGCCGGCGGAACTCAACGAATTCGAGCGCAGCAAGCTGGCGTCGATGTCGAGCGCAGACGATGTCGCGGAAGGCGACATCGAGCCGGATCTTTCGTGGAGCGTCCAGATCGGCGCTTACTCCACCAAAGAATTGGCGCAGGAAGAGCTCGAAAAAGCCGCGAGGATCGGCGGGCTGACCGATCGGATGCGCAAGGTCCAGCCGATGGCCGCGCCGGACGGCGGCGTTCTTTTCCGCGCCCGGTTCACGGCGCTGAGCGAGGCCGAAGCCCTTGAAACCTGCGACCTCCTGCGGAACGCCGACCTGAACTGCTTCTCGGTTTTCGACTATACGCCGCCGGCGGAATGAGACGCTCATCCTTGCGCGCCGAATAGGTCGGCCTTTGCCCGTCCCGGTCTTTGCCATAGACTGAACACAATGCACCCAACGCGCGCGGGCGAGGTTCGGGCATCGCGGCGAACACGCGCGCCGGCGCCGTAATCCCGGCGCCGTAATCAAGGAGCCGCAGAGGCAGGTAGCCGCAAAGGCAAGGAGCCATAAATGACGAGCGACGACCTCTTTCCCGTCACGGCCGAAGTCGTAAAGTCGGCGCGGATCAGCGCCGAGAGGGTCGCCGAGATGCACGCGCTGGCGCAGACTGATCCGCAGGCCTACTGGGCCGCCGTCGGGCGGCGTCTCGACTGGATCAGCCCCTTTTCAGACGTCAAGGACGTCTCCTTCGCCGCCGAGGACTTTCGCATCCGCTGGTTCGGGGACGGAACGCTGAACGCCTGCGCAAACTGCGTCGATCGCCACCTGCCCGAAAAGGCGGACGACATCGCCATAATCTGGGAGGGCGACGATCCCGATACGGACAAGAAGGTCACCTACGCCGAATTATTTGAAGAGACCTGCCGCATGGCGAATCTCCTCAAAGCCCGCGGCGTCGCACGCGGCGACCGCGTCGTGATCTATATGCCGATGATCCCCGAGGCGGCCTACGCCATGCTCGCCTGCGCGCGCATCGGCGCGGTGCATTCAGTCGTTTTCGGCGGCTTCTCGCCCGAAGCCCTCGCCAGCCGGATCGAGGATTGCGGCGCCGTCGCGGTCGTCACCGCCGACGAAGGCGTGCGCGGCGGCAAGAGCGTTCCCCTGAAAGCCAATGTCGACGCCGCGCTGGAAAAGACGCCTGACGTGCGGCTCGTGCTGACTATCGAGCGCACGGGCGCCAAGGTCCCGATGCGCGCCGGCAGGGATCTGTTCTGGTACGGCGAAGCGCGCGACGACGTCTCGCCCCATTGCCCGGCCGAGGAAATGGGCGCGGAAGATCCGCTTTTCATTCTTTACACGTCCGGATCGACGGGCAAGCCGAAGGGCGTCCTGCATACGACCGGCGGTTATCTCGCCTATGCATCGCACACCCACGAACTCGTTTTCGACTATCGGCCGGGCGAAATTTATTGGTGCACGGCTGATGTCGGCTGGGTCACCGGCCACACCTACATCGTTTACGGCCCGCTCTCCAACGGCGCGGTCACCCTCATGTTCGAGGGCGTGCCGACCTATCCTGATCCCTCGCGTTTCTGGCGGGTCGTCGAAAAACACGCGGTCGACGTCTTTTACACCGCGCCGACGGCGATCCGCGCCCTGATGCGCGAGGACGACGCATTCGTCGCCGCGGCCGACCGCTCCTCGCTCCGCCTTTTGGGAACCGTCGGCGCGCAGATCACCCAGGAGGCCTGGCGATGGTACCATGACGTCGTCGGCGAGGGCCGCTGTCACGACGTGCCCGCGTGGGGGCA
>CAZBOC010000236.1:0-4852 GCA_964493225.1 uncultured Caulobacterales bacterium
CCGGACGCGAAGACCGTGACCCGGTTCGAGCGCGCCGATACGGCGGGTCTCGATTGGCTCGACCTCGCGGGCGGCGGCGGAGAATTCCTCGCCATGCCGGCCGCGCGGCTGCAGTTCCCGGTCGCGCAGGCTCTCGCCGGGAAAACCCGCCTCGCCGTCGCCGCGCTGCCGGCCGACGCCGACGGCGTCGTCCGGCGCGCGCCGCTTTTCTGGTCGGTAAACGGGGCCGCCGCGCCCTCGATAGCGCTCGAAGCCGCGCGCCTCGCGGCGGGCGGCGCGGGCGTTGCCGCGCAGGCCCATCCGAGCGCCGTCAGCGCAGCCGGGCCCGCGGTCAAATCGGTTGCGATCGGAGACGGCCGGCGCCTGCCGCTCGGCGAAGCGGGCGACCTCCGGTTTTACAGCCCCAAGCGCCCGGACGTCGCGCGCACGAGCGCGGCGAAGATCCTCTCCGGGGACCAGTCGAACAGCCAACTGCGCGACAGGGTGGTTCTGATCGGACTGGACCGGGAAATCGGCGAAAGCGTGCGTTTGGCCCGCGGCGAATTCGCGCCGGCCGAGGCCCACGCGCTCTTCGCCTCCCAGATCCTCGACGGGGTCGCGCTGAAGCGTCCCGACTGGATCGGCTTTGTCGAGGCTGCGATGGTGATGCTCCTTGGCGCGGCTGCGATCATCTGGGCCCAGAGCTTCGACTTCTGGAAGGCGCTCGGGCTCGCCGCGCTCACCGCGGCCGCGCTCGTCGGCGCGTCTTTCACGACTTTCGCGTTCAGTTCAACCCTGCTCAATCCACTCCCCGGGGCGCTCGCCCTCGTCATCGGGGCCTTTTCCGTCGCCGGGGGAAGGTCGCTCGGCGTCGTCCTGCGCGACGACCAGGTGCGCGGCACCTTCCAGGGCTCGCTGCCTGAACCCGCGATGAAAAAGATCCGCGAGGAGAGCGCTGCGGAGATTCTCGACGGCAGACGCCGGCCCGTGACGGTCCTCTCCTGCGAACTGCGCCTCCTCGACGAGGACCTGGAGAAACTGAGCGCGCATCCGGACGACGTCACGCGGATGATGGCGGCCGCCTGCAATTCGCTGCGCAACACCATCATCGAGACCGGCGGGGCCGCGGACCAGGCGGAAGGCGGCAAGATTTTCGCCTATTTCAACGCCCCCCTCGAGGCGGCCGATCATATCGACGCGGCCTGTTCGGCCGCGCTCCGGCTCGTTGAAAGCATGGACAAGACGAACGCCGAACTCGAAGCCTCGACGCGCACCCGCGGGGTCCAGATCCACCTCGCGATCGGCGTCGCCACCGGAGAATGCTTCGTCGGTCCCATGGGCCACGGACGGCACAATCGTTATTCGGCGATCGGCCCTGCGGTCGACATGGCGGCTTTCCTGCGGAAGCAGGCCGAGTTCTACGGACCCGCCATTATCTGCGACGAACCGGTCTATCGCACCACGCACCACCATTTCGCCTATCTCGAGCTCGACCGTCTGCGCACGAACAAGTCGGCGACGCCGATCAGCATCTACGCCCTTGTCGGCAATCCCTTCATCAAGTCGAGCAAGGGCTATCGTCATCTCGACGAAATCCACCGCGAGCTCCTGACGGCCTATCGCGCGGGCGACCTTGAGGCCGCGCGCACGAAACTCTCAGAGGTCAAACAATCGCCCGGCGCCGCCATCGCGCTTTTCGACATCTATGAAAAGCGCATCGCCGAGCTCGCCGAAAAGGGCCTGCCGCCGGGCTGGGACGGCGCGCATCCGGTGACGCTCTGACGCGCAGGGTCTCGAAAGAGCCTCAAGCCTTAAAGGCGAATTTCAGCGCCGCCGCGCCGACCAGGAGCGCCGAACCAACGAGATCGGCCCGAACGATCGAGGGAAAGAGCGACGCCCCCTCGCCCGCAATGCGCGTCAGGAAAATAAACGACGCCATGCTCACGAGACCGGCGACCACGGCGATCCACTGGAGCCTTGGGACAAAGGCGGCGAAGATCATGAAGCCGCCGACAAGGCCGAAGAGGATCGCGCGATGGCGCATGAGGACCTCAAGGGAAGGATCATCAAAGGCGACGCCGTAGAGGGCTTCCAGACGGCCCGCCGACTGGACGCCCATGACGGGCAGGAAATTGATCAGCCCCGCAAGGGCGATCAAGCCGCAAATCACGATCTTCATCAGGGACCTCCCCGGACAGGGCCGCGCCCGCCGCGTCAGATATCAGTCGACAGGCCGAGCATCGCATAGAGCGCCGCGGTCGTTTCAACGGCCTCGGCGGTCAGGGCCGGATCACGCAAATCATCCGGGGCCAGCCGATCCCGGTAGCGGTCCCTGACGAACGCCTCGAGCCGGTCGATCTTTTCATGATCGAGCAGGAATTCCGGTTTGACCCCGGCGCGTTCTTCTTCCGACAGAAGGACGCGAAGACGCAGACAAGCGGGGCCGCCGCCGTTTCGCATGCTCTCGCGCACGTCCTTGTAGAGGGCGCGGGCGATCGGGTTTTCCTCCGCGACGACGCGCTCAAGAAAACGCCGCGTGCGATCGTTCTCCTCGGCCTCGCGCGGCAGGATCAGCGCCATCTCCCCGGAAGGCAGCGTGACCAGCTGCGAATTGAAGAGATAGGACGAGACCGCGTCCTCAAGCGCGACCTCGCCCGCCGGCGCCTCGATCACCTCAACGAACGGGGCGGCGGCGCGGATTTCGCCAAGCGCGCCTTCGCGGTCTTCGAAACTCTGTTCGTGGAGGAACAAAACCTTTTCATTGGCGACGCCGACGACGTCGTTATGGAAGGCGCCGGCGTCGAGCGCCTTTGTCGCCTGCTTGAGGAAAAGAGTGTTTTCCCGCGCCAGCCGGTGATTGCGGACGACCGCCTCGCTGGCGCGCCGCCGCTGGCGGGCGGGGAAGCGCTGGCCGTCTTCTCCGTAGACGAAGAGATGAACGCCGGGTTCGCCATGGGACGGCGCAAGCCGTCCGTGATTGGCCGCGCCCTCATCGCCGAAATGCACCCCGCCGGGGAGCGGCGCATGGTGGCCGAAGCGCGCCTCGTCCGGAAAGATCCGCTTAAGGACCGCCGCCGTTCGGTCCGCCTCGATGGCGCGGTGAAAATTCGCGGCGAGATTGGCCGGCGTGATGTGAACCTTTCCGTCGGCCGCATCGAGCGAGGGCGCGATGGTCGCCGCATTCGCCGTCCACATGGACGAGGCGGAATAAACATTGGCGAGGAGTTGCGGCGCCGCCCGGCCCGCCGCCTCGACCATCTCCGCATCGCTACCCGAAAAGCCGAGCGCGCGCAGGACCTTCAGATCCGGGCGCATCAGGGGCGGAATGAAGCCCTGCGCGAGACCCAGATCGATCAGCGCGCGCATCTTGCCGAGCCCCTGAAGCGCCGCCTCGCGCGGGTTGGAGGCGGCGCCGGCGTTTTCTGCGGAAGCGACATTGCCGAAGGACAGCCCCGCGTAATTGTGGGTCGGACCGATCAGGCCGTCGAAATTGACTTCCCTGTACGTCATTTCGCGCGGATCCCGACCTGGTCTTCCGGCATCGGAAGAAGCGCCTCGCCCTCCATCGACGCGACCGGATAGGCGCAATAGTCGGCCGCATAATAGGCGCTCGGGCGGTGGTTGCCCGAATGGCCGATCCCGCCGAAGGGCGCGGCGGAGGAAGCGCCCGTCGTCTGGCGGTTCCAGTTCACAATGCCGGCGCGCGACAGCGCGAGGAACTGGTCCCACTTCGCGCGGTCGTCGCAGAGAAGTCCGGCGGCGAGCCCGAAGCGCGTCGCGTTCGCGCGTTCAATCGCCGCGTCGAAATCAGCTGCACGGTAGATCTGCAGCATTGGCCCGAAATTTTCATCGTCCGGCGCTTCGCCGGCGTCCGTCATGTCGACGATGCCCGGCGAGACGAACGCGCTCCCCTCTTCGGAAACGGTCAGGGGACGGATTACATTCCCGCCGAGAGCCGAACGCGCCTCGAAGGCGCCGGCGAGCATCGCAGCCGCATGGGCCGAGATCACGGGGCCGTGGAAGGGCTGCGGGTCGGCGAAGGGCCCGTCCATGATGAGCCGGTCGGTCGCCTCGACAAGCGCCCTGATCGCGCGCTCGCCCGCCTCGCCCGCGGGGAGAATGAGCCGGCGCGCGCAGGTGCATCGCTGGCCGGCGGTCAGGAAGGCGGACTGGACGACGGCGAAGGCGGCGGCCTCGACATCCTGCGTATCCCACCAGATCAAAGGGTTGTTGCCGCCGAGCTCGAGCGCAAGGATTTTGCCCGGCTTCTCGGCGAAAATCCGCGTCAGCGCCTGCCCGGTGCGCGCCCCGCCCGTGAAAAGAAGTCCATCAATGTCGTCGTTCAGCGAGAGCGCCTCGCCCGTCTCGCGCCCGCCCTGAACAAGATTGACGACGCCCGCCGGAACGCCAGCCTCCTCCATCGCCTTGACGATGAACGCGCCGGGTTCAGGGGCGAGTTCGCTCGGCTTGAAGACGACCGTATCGCCGGCGATCAGCGCCGGGACGATATGCCCGTTGGGAAGATGGGCGGGAAAATTGAACGGCCCGAGGACCGCCAGAACCCCGTGAGGCTTGTGGCGAAGGACGCCGCGCGTCGCCCCGCTCGCCGTTTCCTTCTCGCCGGTGCGTTCGTCATAGGCGCGGGACGAGATGTCGACCTTGCCGGCGACGGCGGCGGCCTCGGTTTTCGCCTCCCAGAGCGGCTTGCCCGTCGAGCGTGCGATCAAGCGCGCGAGTTTTTCCGCGTCGCGCTTGATGATGTCGCGATAGCGCTCCATCGCCGCGATGCGCTCCGCGAGCGGCGTCAACGCCCAGCCGCGAAAGGCCTCCCGCGCCGCCGTGACGGCGTTCGCCACGTCCTCCGGCGTCGCCC
>CAZBOC010000237.1:0-4850 GCA_964493225.1 uncultured Caulobacterales bacterium
GCGAACGCACGCTGGCGCTCGATCGCCGGAGAGCTGAAATCGAGGCGGACGACGCGCTTTTTATCGAGATGGTCCGGGCGGAGAAGTTGCGCCTCGCCCTCGATCAGCTGAGCCTTTTCGCGCGGTGGATCGCCCCGCCGGGCCTCCACAAGCGCTTCGACACCTGGTTCTTCTGCGCGGCCATGCCCGCCGGACAGGTCGCGCGCGAGGACGGGAATGAGGCGACCGAAGCGCTCTGGATCACGCCGAAGGCCGCCCTCGCCGCGCGCGCCGAGGGATCGCGCAAGATGATTTTCCCGACCGCGCGCAACGTGGAGCTCCTCGGCAGGAGCGCCTGCGCCGCCGATGTCGTCCGCTACGCCGCGACCCGCGCAATCGAACCGATCACACCAGCAATCGTCAGGCGCGGAGACGGCGCGGTTCTCACGATCCCGGATCATCTCGGTTATCCGGTTACGGAGGAAGCCTTGGAGAGCGCCTCGCGCGGTTGACGGCCGGGCGCTGCGCTACTCGACCCTGAAGATCTCGCCGTCGAAATCGACGACGTAGAGATTGCCCGCGTCGTCCTCGCCGAAGCTGGAGACCATGTCGATGGTCCCCATGTCCGGCGTGAAATCATCGGTGCGGATCGTAAATTCGTCCGACGCGATCGTCGCGCCTTGCGCCACGGTCGCGACCTGAACCGAAAAGACGTTCCCCGATATGAAATCGCCGAAGACGTACGCCCCCTGAAGGTCCCCGACCGGCCCGCGATAGACGTAGCCGCCGGTGACGGAGCGCCCGAGGAACGGCGAGGCGTCGTGGCGGTACTCGGCTACCGGCGGGGCGAGGCCCGCGGTCGGGCCGCCGGCGAAATCGGCGTTGCCCTCCAGAATGTTCCAGCCGAAATTGAGCCCCGCCTCTCCGGGCCGGACGAGGTCGATCTCCTCGATCGCGTCCTGGCCTACGTCGCCGATGTAAAGATCGCCGGTTACGCGGTCGAAGCTCGCCCGATAGGGGTTGCGCAGCCCATAGGCGTAAACCTCCGGCGCGCCGCCCGAGGCCGCAAAGGGATTGTCCGCCGGGATAGCGTAGTCGCGCTCCGGATCGACCGGAAAATCGTCTGAGGACGGATCTATCCTCAGAACGGCGCCGAGCAGATTCGTCGGGTCCTGCGCGGCGTCGTCCGGATCCCCCGCGCCGCCGCTGTCGCCGGAGGTGACGTAAAGAAATCCGTCGGGACCAAAACCGATCCAGCCCGCGTTGTGGTTGGCGCGCGGGCGTACGATGGCGAGGATCACGTCGCCGCTCGCCGGGTTCGCGATGTCGGGGTCTGCGACGGAAACGCTGTAGCGGCGCACTTCCACGTCTCCGGCGAGATTCGTGACGAGCACGTAGAATTCCTCGCTGGCCGGGAAATCCGGCGCGAGGGCGAATCCGAGAAGTCCGCGCTCGCCGTCGCTGGTGATGGTCGAGGATATGTCGAGGAAAGGATCGCTTTCCAAAATCCCGGTCTCGGGATCGAGGATCTCGATCTGTCCGCCTTTTTCAAGAACGAAGATGCGGCCCGATCCGTCGCCCCGCCCGGCGACGAAGACGGGAGCGGCGAGACCGCTGGCGACGCGGCGCACCGAAAAGCCCTCCGGCAGGTCGGTGACCGTGATGGCGACCTCAAGGCTCGTGCTTGCGGCGCCGTCGGAAGCGCCGACGGTCACCTCGTAAACATTGTCTGCGTCGGCGTCGGTCGGCGTTTCGAAATCCGGCGGCGAAGCGAAAACGAGATTGCTGCCTTCCAGCCTGAATTCGTCGGCGTCGGCGCCGCCCTCGATCGAGAAGGTCAGCGGATCGCCGTCCGCGTCGCTGGCCGTCACGGCGTAAACGCCGTCGGCCGTGTTCTCCTCGACGCTCGCCGTCGGCGGCGACGTTATCATGGGGGCGGCGTTGGGCGGCGGCGGCGCGGGATCGTCGCCGTTCGAACAGGCCGTGAGCAGAAGCGCGAGCAAGGCGACGGCGATCGATCTCATCGGGGCTCTCCCAGTTTTCGCGCAGAGACTAAGCGCGAGAATTTAATGGGTTCAATCCGCATCCGATGAATTCGACGCAAATGCGAACGAAACACGCGTGGTTCTCACCGGCCCCTGTCCGCCTGCAGAGCGCGCAGCGATTGGCGCGTCAGGATGAACGCGAAGAAATTGTAGACGCCGTGAGCGACCATCGGCGCGACGAGATTGCCCGTCAGCCAGAACAGGACGCCGAGATAGATCCCGACGCTCCCGGCGATGAGCGCGTATATCGCCGTGCGCCAGTGCAGCAACCCGAAAAGAACGTTCGTTACAAAGATCGAGACGGCCACGGGCGTGAAACCGTCTATGTAAACCTGCAGGAAGCCGCGAAAGAATAGCTCCTCGCTGATCCCCGAAGCGAGCGCCAGGAGGATGATGCGCGGCCAGGTTAACTCGAACCCGAGACCGGCGAAGAATTCGATTTGCTCCCGGCGGAATTTCGCGATCGCCGTCCGGTCGGTGCGCATGAACCAGTTCAGAAAAAGACCGAGCGGCGCCGTCGCCGCGCCGCCAATTGCGGCGTCGCGCCACGACCAGGCGATGACATCGCTGATCGGCGCGTCCAGACGCGCGCCGCGACCAACGCCCGCCACCCCGAAAAGAAGCGTCCCCAAAATGACGGAGAGAAACTGCATCGCAGCCTGCGGCGCCTTTTCGGACACTTCAACGACGACGAAAGCCGCCAAGGACGCCCCGCAGGATTTCCCGGGCGAGCGTCGAGGAAAAGGTGCGAGCCGCCGATTTTAGGGCAGCTTCGCCGACGGACTGGCGACGCCGGCCCCTTGAGCGTCCGGAAGGCGACCGCTCCCTCTCCTCGTCTGCAAGCCGACGCTCCGCGCGTTCGCGAAACGCCTCGTGGGCCGACGCGCGGTCCACGGCGACGCCGTATCGCTGGGAGAATTCCGACAGGGCCATCGTCTCGGCGCGTTCTTTTCTGGTGACCGGTCCCATGCGCGAAGACGGCGGTCGGATGAGAGTGCGCTCCACCGGGCTCGGAACGCCCTTGCGCATCAGGGTGGAGACAAGCGCCTCGCCGACCGCGAGTTCGGTGATGACGTCGATCGTCCTGAACGCCTCATTGGGCCTGAAAGTCTCGGCGGCGGCCCTGACCACGCGCTGCTCGCGCGGCGTGTAGGCGCGCAAGGCGTGCTGGAACCGGTTTCCCAGCTGGCTCGACACGCTGTCGGGGATGTCGAGCGGGTTTTGCGAGGCGAAATAGACGCCGACGCCCTTGGATCGAATGAGCCGCACCACCTGTTCGATTTTGTCGAGAAGCGCGTCCGGACAATCGTCGAACAGAAGGTGCGCCTCGTCGAAAAAGAAGACGAGTTTCGGCTTTTCCGGATCGCCCACCTCGGGAAGTTCCTCGAACAGTTCCGAAAGTAGCCAGAGCAGGAACGTGGCGTATAGCTTCGGCGTCTGCATGAGCCTGTCGGCGGCGAGGATATTGACAACGCCCCTGCCCGAGGTGTCGGTGCGCATGAAATCGGCGAGGTCGAGCGCCGGCTCTCCGAAGAAGCGCTCGCCGCCCTGCTCCTTGAGCGAAAGAAGACGGCGCTGGATCGCGCCGATCGAGGCCCTTGAGACATGACCATAGGCCGCGGACAATTCCCTCGTCCGGCCGGCGATCTCGATCAGGAGCGCGCGCAGGTCTTTCAGATCGAGGAGCAAAAGCCCTTCATCGTCGGCGACGCGAAAGGCCAGCGTCAGGACGCCTTCCTGGGTGTCGTTCAGATCCAGGAGCCGCGAGAGCATGAGCGGACCCATTTCGCTCACCGTGGCCCGGATCGGGCACCCTTGCTCCCCGTGAAGATCCCAGAAACATACCGGGAACGCCTCCGGCTCGTAGGGGCTCAGACCCAGCGTCGCCGCGCGATCGACGAGGAACTCGTTGAAGTCGCCAGGCCGCGAGAGCCCCGCAAGGTCGCCTTTGACGTCGGCGAGGAACACCGGCACGCCGGCCTTAGAAAACCCCTCGGTCAGGATCTGCAGCGTCACGGTCTTTCCGGTGCCTGTCGCCCCGGCGATCAACCCGTGGCGGTTGGCGTATTTGAGATCCAGACGCCGGGGCCCGCCCCCTTCGCCGATGAAAACGCCGGTCTTCGCCATTTTTCGCGATCTCCCTGGAAAGCTCCGCTTTATGGGCGTCCGCATGGTCGGGCAAGTCCCGGAGAGATGCGAATCGCGGCGACGTCTCAACATGAGCAAAAAGCAAGTAAAAACCTGTTTACCATCACCATGAAACTGACTATGGGCTTGTCTGCTATCGGCATTTATGGGTCCGGGAGGGACCGGTCAGGGTCGGAAAAGCAGGCGTCCGCATTGCGGCGCAGTGGTTCCGGTGCAATGGGTGGTTCCGGCGCAATGGTTGAGGCTTACAGGGGGCCGGTGGCGTCAACCCTTGAACACATCACGAGAGGAAGGGGCACATGCTGCGCATTATCTTGATTATTCTGGTGGCGCTCGCCGCCATCATCGGCCTGATGCGGCTGACTGGAAACGACGAAAGCCTCGACGCCGCCGAGGACGCGGTCGGCGAGGCCCAAGGAGCGGCTGAAGACATGGCCGACGACGCGGCTGAAGCGGTCGACGAGGCGGCGGATGCGACGGGCGAAGCCGCAGGAGACGCCATGGACGCAGCGGGCGACGCCATGGACGACGCCGCAGCCGCGACCGATGAGGCGATGGACGCCGCCGGTGATTTGGCGGACGACGTTGTCGGCGGCGCGGAGATCGCGGCGGATGAGGCCGGTGAAGCGGTCGAAGGGGCCGCCGCCGCCGCCGCGGATGCGGCCGAAGAGGCTGTCG
>CAZBOC010000238.1:0-4816 GCA_964493225.1 uncultured Caulobacterales bacterium
GAAAAAGACGCCCGGCGAGCGGTGCATCTGCGAGACGATGACGCGCTCGGTGCCGTTGACGATGAAGGTGCCGTTGTCCGTCATGAGCGGCATGTCGCCCATGTAGACTTCCTGCTCCTTGACGTCGCGGATCGATTTCGCGCCGGTGTCCTCGTCGACCTCGAAGACCGCCAGACGCAGCGTCACCTTGAGCGGCGCCGCGTAGGTCATGTCGCGCTGCTGGCACTCCTCGACATCGTATTTGGGATCCTCGAATTCGTAGGAAACATATTCGAGCACCGCGGTTTCGGTGAAGTCCGTGATCGGGAAGACGGACCGAAAAACCGCTTCGATGCCTTCATTCGTGCGTTCGTCGGGAGAGACATGCCGTTGCAGAAACTGCTCGTAGGAGTCCTTCTGCACCTGGATCAGGTTCGGCATCGCCGCCGCATCGCCGATGCGCCCAAACCCCTTGCGAATTCGTTTCTTCTCAACGAAAGACTGCGCCATCCTAATTCCCTTAATATGCGGCCGGATCCTCCGCCGCGAATTCCCGCCGGCCCCGACACCCCGAGCCGCGCCCCGCAAGCGCTCGCATCTGCGCCGGAAGCGCGCGTCTCCAGCGCAAAAACGAAAATACACCCGATACGGGAACGCCACAGGCGCCCGCGGGTGCTTTCCAGTTCAAACTCTCAGGTCTCGATTTGACCGGTTGTCAATGAATATGCTCGCCGCAAAACCACTGCTGATCTCGCCATAATCAACAGCGGAATACGTTAATAGGGGTGCGAATGCACCAGCGCAACCCCTGTCAAGCAGAAAATAGACGATCGCGGGCGGGAATTTCTCCTTCGCCGCCGGTCTTGGTCGGTGCGCGGCCCGCTATTTCAGTTCGACCTTGGCGCCGGCCTCTTCGAGCTTTTTCTTCATTTCCTCGGCTTCGGCTTTGGGCGCGCCTTCCTTGACGGCCTTGCCGCCGGCTTCCACCAGCTCTTTCGCCTCTTTCAGGCCGAGGCCGGTGATCGCGCGAACTTCCTTGATGACGTTGATCTTCTTGTCGCCCGCCTCGAGCAGGATGACGTCGAATTCGTCTTTTTCTTCCTCGGGCTCCGCGCTGCCGGCGTCGCCGCCCGCAGCCGGCATTCCCATCGGCATCGCCATGGCCGGCGCAGCCGCCGCCGAAACGCCCCACTCGTCCTCAAGCTTCTTAACAAGCTCGGAGACTTCAAGAACGGTCAGCGAGGAGAGGTCTTCATAGATTTTTTCAAGACGGTCAGACATGGGTTCGGCCTTTCAGTTTATTCGGGTTCGAGCGAGTGGAGAGGTTGCGATTTCAGGCGGCGTCCTGTTCGGCGCGCTGGCGAAGCACGGAGGCGAGGTCTCGGCCCGGCGCGGAGAGTACCGTCGCCAGCATCGTTCCGGGTTGCGAAAGCGCGGTCGCAAGCCGGGAACCGGGCTGAAGCAGCACGCTGGCCAGCTTTGCGCGCATCTCGTCGAGCGACGGCATTTTGGCGAGCGCCTTGACGCCGTCGACATCGAGCACGGTTGCGCCGAGCACGCCGCCGACCACCTGAAACCGCTCATTGTCGTTGGCGAAATCGACGGCGAGCTTCGCCGGCGCGACCGGGTCCTTCGAAAACAGGATGGCGGAGGGACCGGTGAAAAGGTCGCGAGCGCCCTCGCCCGGCGCGCCTTCAAGGGCGATTTTCGCCAGCCGGTTCTTGATCACCTTGATCGACCCGCCCGCGTCACGCGTGCGGTTGCGGAAATCCGTCATGGTCGAGACCGTCAGACCGCCATTGCGGAAGACGACCACGGAACCGGACTGTTCAAAAACGCCTTTCAGAAAGGCGACCTGTTCAGATTTTTGCGCGCGGTCCATCAGAACGCCTCAATCCTTGTGCGCCGACGCACGCGATGCGCGGCCGGCTGAGAAGCGCGAAATCACGAAGAGCCTGGAAGATCACGGCCCTCGCGCCTCACGCGCAAAGAGCCTGCCCGCAAACGACAGCGCTGGGGCCCAAAACCCCGACGCCTGCGTCATCTGTCTGGCCCGGCGTTTAAGCTCCACGGAAGCCCCGGACGTCTCGGACAGGTTAGGAACATCGTCATTCCCAAGCCGCGGCGGATAGACAAAAACCACGCGCCTGTCACCCCCTTGAGAGAATTTTTTCGGGCCGCCGCCAGAACAACCCGCGGCGTCGCCATGCGCCGGGATCCATGAAACCGGCGGGTCGTCGCCGCCTGGCCCGGTGCGGGGGCGGATGCACGGACGGGGTCGGATGCGCTGCGCGGCCCCCCCCCATTCGGTCAGACAGTGACCCGCGTCACTGCGTTTTTCTGGCGATCAGCCACATAAGGTTCTATGAATTGCCTCGGGCGCCATGAATTCATCGGGACCATTGCGTTGACCGGATACCGGTACAAGGCCTTTATCAGCTATTCCCATCGGGACGAGCGCTGGGGCGACTGGCTGCATCGTTCGCTGGAGACCTATTCGCCGCCTAAAAACCTTATCGGACGCGTGACCGGCGCGGGGCCGATCCCTCGCCGCCTGGGGCCCGTTTTCCGCGACAGGGCGGACCTCCCGGCTGCGGGGTCCCTCAACGCCACGATCGTCGAGGCGTTGCGCTCGAGCCAGTTCCTGATCGTCATCGCCTCGCCGAATGCGCTCGCGTCGAAATGGGTCAGTGAAGAGATCAAACAGTTCAAGGCCTTCCATGGGAGCAGCCGCGTTCTGGCCGTGATCGTCGACGGCGAGCCTTTCGCCAGCGACAACCCGAATCTCGACGACGCGCTGGAGGCGTTTCCGCAAGCGCTGCGATTTGACGTAACCGATAAAGGCGGGCGCGCGCCGGCCGAACCCCTCGCCGCCGACGCCCGCAAGGACAAGGACGGCAAGGCCGGCGCGATCACCAAACTCGCCGCCGGGCTTCTCGGCGTTCCCCTCGACGACCTCGTCCAGCGAGAAGCCCAGCGCCGGGCCCGGCGATGGCGCAATCTTGCTGGCGCTTCCCTCGCCGGCCTCGGCGTGATGGCGGGGCTTACCCTGTTCGCCGTATCGCAGCGCAATGAAGCCGTCGCCCAGCGCAACGAGGCCCGGCGCATGAGCTCGGAGGCCGAAGGGCTGATCGAGTTCATGATCACCGACCTGCGCGCCGAGGTCGAAACGAAAGTCGGCGAGCTGAGAACGCTGGAGACGCTCTCCGACCGGGCCCTCGCCTATTACGAACGCCAGGATAAAACCGAGCTCGACGCCGACGCCCTCGGCCGGCGCGCGCGGGTCCTCCACGCCGCCGGCGAGGTTCGCCGCCAGCGCAATGAGCTGGGCGCCGCGCTCGACGCCTTCAGGGCCGCCGCCGCGACGACGGAAGTCCTCCTTGCTCGCGACCCCGAAAATCCCGACCGCATCTTCGAGCACGCCCAGAGCGTCTTCTATGTCGGGCATGTGGCGTACCAGCGGAACGATCTCGTCGAGGCCGAAGCGATGCAGCTCGAATACTATCGCCTCGCCGAACGCCTCGTCGCCATGGATCCGGAGAATGAGAAATGGCGGCTCGAACTCGCCTACGCGACCAACAATCTCGGCGCGCTGAAGCACCGCCAGAACGAGATCGAAGAAGCAAGCGTTTTCTTTGCAAAGTCAGCCGAGGTGCGGAAAGCGCTGCTCGAAAAAAATCCGAAAAACCGGCGCCTCGCGGTCGACTATGCAAAATCCATTTCCTGGCAGGCCTATACACTAATTAACATTGGTGATTTCGAATCCGCCATCGAGCTTTTAAACGAAGAGGTGGCGCTGTATGCACTTTTTAAGGAAGATCTGAGCACCGATTACCAACTCACCTATATTAGCAGCGTTGCACATCGCCGACTTGCAAACGCATTCTTGTTCCTTGGCGATCAGGATAAAGCAGCCAAAGCAATCAAGTTCGCACATCGGCTATCCGAAGAACTCTTGGCCCGAGAAATGCGCAATTCTCATTGGTTATTGAATGCGGCCAGGATAGAAATACTCCGTGCAGAAATATTTTACTGGCGAGAAGACCTCGCCGCCGCGAAATCCGCCGCCGAAAATGCAGCAAAATTGTCTTGGGAAGTTTATGGTGAAACGCCTGAGAAGATAGAGGCCAAACTGGCATTCCTCATCTCAAGTGCAATCCAGATAGAATTTGGTAGTACGCACAGTGATGACATAGCGAATAAAATTATCGATATACTCATCCGAAAAAACCAAATTCGATCCGATTTCACGTTAGGTGCATATGCACGTGCCTCTTCAGCGATCCTTTGTCATGCCGTCAAAAACACCAATTCACAGATGTATGGAAAAATACAAAAAATCGTTGACGATTTTGATTTTGGCACTGCGATAAATAGCACAAAGTCAGTTCCTATAAGGTTTTGGATTCTGCGTTTCCTTTTTCAGTCTGGACAACTCGAAAACGCTAAAGATATATTCTACGAGATGATCGACTTGAACATGAAGCATCCTGAATTGGTCCCGCTTTCGAAAAAACTGAAATCCCAAAGCACAAATCTTTCGGGTAGCAATTGTAATCAATAACGACATGCTTAAAATGCATTCCGTATGACAGAGCCAAGGCGAAAAGGGGAGATGCCATGCACCGTCAAGCCGAGCTTGTGAAATCAATTCTATTCGGTCTGGGTGCGGCGCTACTCGCCGGGTGCAGCCATGACTATGGAAATGAGCGATACGCAGAGAAAACGGAGATTGATATGGCTGTCGAGACTACGTCAGGGGGCGGTGGGCTCGACCCCGCCGATTACGGCGCAAAAGAGATTATCGACGCGGTCGTCGATGTCATTCTCGACGAGG
>CAZBOC010000239.1:0-4811 GCA_964493225.1 uncultured Caulobacterales bacterium
GCTCTGCGGGCTTAGATTTAATCACGATCGGGCAGTACCTCCAGCCGACGCGCAAGCACGCCGCTGTCGAGCGTTTTGATTCACCGGAAGAATTCGCCTCGCTCGAAGCGATCGCCCGGGCGAAAGGGTTCTTGATGGTCTCTGCGAGCCCGCTGACGCGCTCCTCGCATCATGCCGGGGAGGATTTCGCAAAGCTGAAGGCGGCGCGCGAGGCGAGGACGCCATGACGCTGAAGCTTTATGATCTTTGCACGAAGGATCCGGACGTCCGCCTCAGCCCGTTTTGCTGGCTGGCGAAATTTGCGCTGCTCCACAAGGGGCTCGACTTCGAGACCGTTCCCGTGGGTTTCGCCGACAAATCCGCTTATCCAGATCCGAACTACAAATACGTGCCGAGCCTTGATGATGGCGGCGCGCTGATTCACGACAGCGCGAAAATCGTCGACCATCTGGAGGCGAAGCATCCGGCTCCGCCCTTGTTTGCGAGTGATGGGGAGCGCGCGGCCCATGCGTTCTATGCGGCGTTCATTAGCGCGCACCTGTTCCCCGCGCTTGCGCCCTTGATGTTCAAACGCGTGCACGCCACGGTCGACGGGGCGGATGCGGACTATTTCCGCAAGACCCGCGAGGAAAGGTTCGGCGCAACGCTCGAGGAATTGGCGAGCCGGCCTGAATTGCCCGTCGCCGTTGAGAAAGCGCTTTCCATTCTTGCAGCACCCCTCGAGGCGTTTCCCTTTTATGGCGGTCGTCAGGCGAACCTGACTGACTACTGGGTGGCGTCGATCTTCATGTGGCGCCGCTCGGTGACGTCTGAAAGTCTCTATGAGCGTCCGGAAGCCATGGCCGCCTGGTTTGAGCGCATGCTCGACCTGTTCGGCGCCTATGCGCGTTCGGCGCCGCGGGCCGCATGACGCGTCGGAGCGAAAGCATCGACGTTCCCTATGCGGCCGAACAGATGTTCGATCTCGTCGCCGACGTCGAACGCTATCCCGAGTTCATTCCCTACTGCGTCGGCTTGCGCAAGGTCAGGGACGGATCGGAGGACGGCGTCGGGGAGATGACGGCCGACATGCTGGTCGCCTTCGGCGTCTTTCGTGAGAAATTCCGCAGCCGCGTGCGCCTCGACCGGCCATCCGGCGTTATCGACGTGGAATATGTGGAGGGGCCGTTCCGTCGTCTGACCAATCGCTGGCGGTTTGAAAACAGGCAGGGCGGCGGATCGCGCGTCGATTTCGACATCGAGTTTGAATTCAGGAGCCGGCTTCTTGAAGCCGCCGCGCGCCGGTTTCTTGAGAAGGTCGTCGTGAAGATGGCGGACGCCTTCGTCAGCCGCGCTCATGTTCTCTTTGCAGAAGAGCCGGTCGCGGGGCCTTGACCGGCGGGCCCAAGTCCGTCTCGAAGCAGTTCGAGAGCGCGCATGACTGCAGCGCGCCTGATCTCGCCGCGCTGCAGCGCCGGCGCCGATTTCGGGGTGAAACGCTCCTCCACGATCACGGTTTCGCCGCCCTGCGTCGCCCTGGCGAACCAGACGAGCCCGACGGGTTTTTTCGCTGTCCCGCCGTCCGGGCCGGCGACGCCTGTGACGCTCACCGAAAGTCGGGCGCGCGATCGCGCAAGCGCGCCCTCGGCCATGGCCGCCGCGACGGGGCCGCTGACGGCGCCGTGGGCGGCGATGAGGTCCGTCTCGACGCCTAGCGCTTCGTGTTTCGATTCATTTGAGTACGTAATGAAACCCCGGTCATAGGCTGCGGAAGATCCCGCGATCTCGGTGAGGGCCCCGCCGACGAGCCCGCCGGTGCAGGATTCGGCGGTCGCGACCATGACCCCGCGCGCGGCGGCGGCGTGAATGACCGCCGCGGCGAGCGCCGCAGTCTCGTCTTCGTGGCTCACGTCAGTCTCTCACCGGCAGGCGGAGGGTCGCCGTCGCCATTGCGGCGACGCCCTCGCGCCGCCCGGTGAAGCCGAGTTTCTCCGTGGTCGTTGCTTTGACGGAGATCCGGCTATCGTCGACTTTCAGGATTCCGGCGAGCGCGTCGCGCATGGCCGCGCGGTGTGGACCGATCCGCGGCGCCTCGCACATCAGCGTCACGTCGCAATGGGCGATCGCGCCGCCGGCGGCGATGGCGAGGTCGCGCGCCTTGGTCAGGAAAATATAGGACGGCGCGCCCTTCCACTGCGGATCGGAGGGCGGGAAGTGGTCCCCGATGTCGCCGGCGCCGAGGGCCCCGAAAATCGCGTCCGTCAGCGCATGCATGCCGACATCCGCGTCGGAATGGCCCTTCAGTTTCTTTTCGTGGGGAAGTTCGACGCCGCAAAGCACGACGCGATCGCCGTCCTCGAAGGCGTGGACGTCGAAGCCATGGCCGGTCCTGAATTCGTGCATGGGGGCCTTCCGTCCAAGGAGCGTTTCGGCCATGCCGAAGTCCTCCGCTTGCGTGATCTTCATGTTGTCCGGGGAACCGTTTACGAGCGCGACCCTGAGCCCCGCGGCTTCGGCGACGGCGGCGTCGTCGGTCAGCGCGCGGCCCTTCGCTTCGCGATGCGCCTTGAGAATGGCGTGGTAGTGGAAGCCCTGCGGGGTCTGGGCGCGCCAGAGCGCCTTGCGCGGCACGGTCTCGGCGATCACGGGATCGCCTTCGCCGGTCCCTGTTCCCGCCGCGCGCTTGATCGTGTCGAAGACCGGCAGGGCGGCGACGGCCCCGTCGTTGAGGTCGAGGGCCGCGATCACCCGGCCGATGGTCCCCGCATCGATGAAGGGGCGCGCCGCGTCGTGAATCAGCACCCTCGCCGGCGAGACGTCCTCAAGGCTTTCGAGGCCGGCGCGCACCGAATCCTGGCGCTCGAGGCCGCCCTGGACGGGCGCCATGATTTTGTCGAGGCCCGCGAGATCGCCGAGCGCTGCGCGGTAGAGCGCGTCGTCGTCGCGGTGGATGATGACCCGTACCGCGTCGACCCGCGCGTGGTCGAGAAACGGCTGAAGCGTGTGGGCGAGAACGCTGCGGCCGGCGAGGGGCCTGTATTGCTTCGGCCCGCCTTCTCCGGCCCGCACGCCGCGACCGGCGGCGACGATGATGGCGATGGTGCTGGGTTCGGTCGACATGGCTGTCGTTGGTATCGCAATCGCGCGCGTGTGCAACTCCCGAAATCCGGGATTATCCGTTGTTTTCGGGCGCGGAAATCGACAAAAACCCATCCATGACGATCGCTATCGGAAACATTGCGCTGAAAAACGCCGTTGTGCTCGCGCCCATGTCGGGGATCAGCGATCTGCCTTTCCGGCGGGCGGCCGCGCGCCTCGGGGCCGGCCTCGTTGTTTCTGAAATGGTGGCGAGCCGCGAACTCGCGCGGGCGAGGCCCGACGTCGTGCGCCGCGCCGAGGGCGACGCCTCTGTGTTTCCGTTCGTCGTCCAGCTCGCCGGCCGCGAAGCGACCTGGATGGCGGAAGGCGCGCGGCTGGCCGAGGCCGCCGGCGCTGACATCATAGACATTAACATGGGCTGCCCCGCGCGACAGGTGACGGGCGCCCTTTCCGGCTCGGCGCTGATGCGCGATCTCGACCATGCGCTGACGCTGATCGAGGCGACCGTCGCGGCGACCTCGAAGCCGGTCACGCTCAAAATGCGCCTTGGCTGGGATCGCGAGACGATGAACGCGCCGGAACTCGCCGCGCGCGCCGAGGCGGCGGGCGTCAAGCTCGTCACCGTCCACGGCCGCACGCGCAACCAGTTTTACAAGGGCCGGGCCGACTGGCGCGCGGTCAGGCCCGTCGTCGACGCCGTCTCCGTCCCGGTGCTTGTGAACGGCGACGTCGTCTCCGCCGAAACCGCGCGCAAGGCGCTACAGCAGTCCGGCGCTGCGGGCGTCATGGTCGGGCGGGCCTGCCTCGGCGCGCCGTGGCTCCCGGGCGCCATCGCCGCCGCCCTGAAGTCCGGGGGCGAGGTTCGCGCCCCCCGGTCTGCGGAACAGTGCGCAACCGCGCTCGCGCACTATCGCGACATGATCGACCACTACGGCGCGCCGCTCGGCGTTCGCATGGCGCGCAAACACCTCGCGGCCTATGTCGACAACGCCCCGGCGGAGGTCGGCGACGCCGAGCGCCGGCGATTTCGCGCCGAACTCTGCCAGTTGTCCGCTCCCGCCAAGGTTGAGGCGATGCTGGCCCGATTTTACGCCGACGGGGCGAACGCCCTCGAGGAGGCGGCGGCTTGACCCGCCTTGCGGATCTGGCGCGTGCGTCATTCGGGCAACATTTGTGTTGATTTACGGCAACAATCATAGCAACGTCCGCAGGCGGTTCAAAGTATGGGGCTTGCGTCCAATGACGCCTCGCCGAAGGGGCAGGGGCCGCCGGGGGTGAGAGAGGGCGTAAAGTCGATCTTGTTCCTGAGGGACGGCGAGTTTGGCGGCGACGGTGACGAAAAAGGCGGCGGCCGGGAATACGCCTGTTCAGACGGCGCCTGACGGGGCGACCGTCGAGGCCGCCGGGCTCGACGCGGTCGTCGCCGATGCGGCGGGATCCGCGCAGGCCGGCGAAACCGAGCCGCGCGCGCGGGGCATCTTCCCGCAGTGGATCTTCTCGAACACCGCGGCCGCGACCGCCCTGATTGCGGCGGGCGTCTTCGCATTCGCGACCACATGGGTCCTGCTTTCGCCCGCAGTGGAGAATGTCGACCGGGACATTCTCCTCGCCATGATCATCGCCAATGTCCTCATCGCCCTGACCTTCATGGCGTTGATCGGCGCGCGCCTCTGGCATGTCTGGTCGAACCGCCGCCACCAGCTCGCGGGCTCGCGCACGCACATGCAGCTTGT
>CAZBOC010000240.1:0-4792 GCA_964493225.1 uncultured Caulobacterales bacterium
CCCGAGGGCGCACCCGGGGACGCATCGCCCGCGGCCGGCCCTGCGCCCTTCAAGGGCGGCGCGGTCGCCGAGACCGTCCCGGGACGCCGCCTCGCCGTCGCGCTTTCGGTCGACGGCCACCCATACCTGATCGACGCAGGCCCCGAAGACGGCGGCGACGGCCTCGGCGCGAACCCGACGCGGATGGTGGAAGGGGCGCTGGCGGCCTGTTCGGCCATGACCATGCGCCTTTACGCCGACCGCAAGGGCTGGGACCTCAAATCCATGCGCGTCACCGTCACGCGCGCGGAAGGTCAGGATTCCCACGTCTCCCGGGTCCTCGAAAAGCGCATCGAGGTTGACGGCGACCTCGACGACGTTCAGCGCGCGCGGCTTGCGGAAATCGCCGGTCGCTGCCCGGTCCACCGCATGCTCAGCGAGGAAGTTCAAATTTTGGCCCCAAAGGCCTGATTTTATTTACTCAATTTTAATAGCGAAGGGCGGCTTTTCGATCGCGGTCGGCGTTCATAAATTCTATGCAGCCGGGAGGCTGTGTCTTCGGGGGCGCATCAGCAAAGGAACCAACAGGCATGAATTTTCGCCGACTGAAATCCGAGACGGGGCTGATCCCCAGCAAGGGCGCGGCCCGCGCTTTCTTGGCCGGAGCCGCCGTCGCAGCCGTGTCGCTCGGCGCCGCGGGGCTCGCGGGCTTCAGCGGGGCCGAAGCGCGCCAGGCCCTGGCGCCGCCGCCGGCGCAGGGCCAGGAGGTGTTCTCCTTCGCCGACATCGTCGAGGACGTCGCCCCGTCGGTCGTCAGCATCCTCGTCGAACGTGAAGTGGACGCGCCGCAGATCCCGAGCCAGCTCGAGGAGTTCTTTTTCCGCTTCGGCGAGCCGTGGAACCGGCGCAGCCCGTTCGGCGACGAACCGCGGACCATGTCCGCCCAGGGCTCGGGCTTTTTCATCGACGCGAAGGGTCACATCGTGACGAACAACCACGTCGTCAACGGCGCGACGCGCGTGCGCGTCGTCCTGAACGACGGCGAGGAACTCGATGCGGAAATCGTCGGGGCCGATCCGGAAACCGACCTCGCGGTGCTGAAGGTCGAGCGGGAAGGCGCGTATCCCTATGTCGAGTTCGCGGAGGACGTGAACCTGCGGGTCGGCGACTGGGTCGTCGCGGTCGGCAATCCGTTCGGTCTTTCCGGCACCGTGACGAGCGGCATCGTCTCCGCCATTGGGCGCGAGACGCCTGGCGGCTCCGGCCAGTTCACCGACTTCATCCAGGTCGACGCGCCCATCAATCGCGGCAATTCCGGCGGGCCGACCTTCGACCTCAAGGGCCGCGTCGTCGGCGTCAACACGGCGATTTACTCCACGAACGGCGGCAGCGTCGGCATCGGCTTTGCGATCCCCGCCCGGGTCGCCAAGAACACGGTCGAGCAACTGATCGAGAAGGGGGCCGTCACGCGCGGCTGGCTCGGCGTCCAGATCCAGGACGTGACGGAGGAGATCGCCGCCGCGCTTGGCCGCGAAGGCGAAGGCGGCGCCCTCGTGGTGGAGGTCATCAAGGGCACGCCCGCGGCCAAGAGCGGGCTCAAGGACGGCGACCTCATCGTCAGTCTCGATGGCGAACCGCTAGAAAGCTCGCGCGATCTGACCCGTTCGATCTCCTCTTTGCCGCCGGGCGCCAAGGCGAAACTCAAAGTGCTGCGCGACGACAGGGAAAAGATCGTCAACGTCACGCTCGGAAAGCGCGACAGCCAGGCCGCCCTCGCCGACAATGACGCGCAGCCGGGCGAGCGCGGCGACGCCGTCGCCGATCTCGGCCTCAGGGTCGCCGAGCTCGACGACGAATTGCGAGCGGAATTTCGCGTGCCGGACGATGTCGACGGGGTGATTGTCACGGGCGTGCGCGGGGGCAGCCCGGCCGCGGAGGCGGGTCTGCGGCGCGGCGTGGTGATCCTCCAGGTCGACGGCGAGAAGATCGCCAACGCGCCCGATCTTGCCAAGCAGATCGATCAGGCCAAAGATGATGGCCGCGAAGCCGTTCTCCTGCGCATGCAGGTCGGCGGCGTCAAACAGTTCGGCGCGCTGCCGCTCGACGCGGAAGGCTGATGGGCGCCCGCTCCCGGCTGCGCCCGCGGATGACGACGGTCCCTGCGGGCGTTGCGGCGGGCCAGCCCCCCGCGGGGCGCGAAGCGAGGGTTTGATGCGTATACTGGTGATCGAAGACGACGGCGAGGCGGCCGCCTATGTCGCAAAGGGCCTGCGCGAGGCGGGGCATGTGGTGGACCACGCCCTCGACGGCGAGGCCGGGCTGAACATGGCCGACGCGGGGGATTACGACGCCTACGTGATCGATCGCATGCTGCCGAAAAAAGACGGCCTCACCTTTTTGACCGAGCGGCGCGAAATCGGCGACGAAACGCCGGCTCTCTTTCTGTCCGCCCTCGGAGAAGTCGACGATCGCGTCCGGGGTCTGCAGGCCGGGGGCGATGATTATCTCGTCAAGCCCTACGCCTTTTCCGAGCTCCTCGCCCGCGTCGAGGCTCTGGGACGGCGGCGCGCGGCCCCCTCGCCCTCGGTGACGACGCGCTATCAGGTCGCCGATCTTGAAATTGACGTCATTACACGGACGGTTCGTCGCGCCTCCAAAAAGATAGAACTGCAGCCGCGCGAATTCCGCCTGCTTGAATATCTGATGCGCCATGCCGGCCAGGTGGTCACGCGCACCATGCTTCTGGAAAATGTCTGGGAGTATCATTTCGATCCGCAGACAAATGTTATTGACGTCCACATCTCCCGCCTGCGCTCGAAGATCGACAAGGATTTCGATAAGCCGCTTCTGAAAACGATCCGCGGCGCGGGCTATACGATCTCCCCGGAGGGCTAGCCGCGTCCGGGCGGGGACCGGGACCGCCCATTTGACTCCTCGCCCGCCCATTTGACAATGGGCGGGCGAGTGACAAAGTGGCCGCCCGCGAGGGGCCGCGGGCCCGCAGGCGGAACCGTTTGCAATCAAGGCTAAGATCAATCAAGGCTAAGTTTCCGGCGAAACGATGACCAACGGGGGCGGCCTCCACGACGCCGAACAGGCAAAGCGGGCCCGGCGCGAAGAAAAAGCGAGCGCCGGCGCGCCGCGCGCAGGCCGGGAGGGCCGCTGAATGCTCCGTCTCCTGCGCACTACCTCCTTCCGCTTCACAATTATTTACGTCTTCGTCTTCTCCAGCGCCGTCGGCGTACTCGGTTTCTTTCTCTATCAGGCGACGTTCGGCGCGGCGGCGCAGCAGACCGATGATACGATCGACCGCGAGATCGAGGTCCTCGCCGAGCTGTTCGGTTCTGGCGGCGCGCCGGACCTCCGCCGCGTCATCAACGACCGCGCCGCGATCGGCGACGAGGGGCTTTATCTTCTTCTCGCCGCGCCGTCCGGGGCGGTTCTCGCCGGCAGCTTCGAGGCCCTGCCGGCTGAAGCTCTGTCTGCGGATGACGGCTTCTTCAATTTCACCTATGAGCGCCCGCTGGTCGATGTGGCGGGCCGGGAGATCGGGGACGACAAGCGGGAGGCGCGCGGCAAGTTCGTCGAGTTTTCGACGCCGGACGATCTGCAGACGTCGTTTCTCGTCCTTGTCGCTCGCGACGTCTCGAACCGGGAGCAGTTGCGGCGGCGCTCGCAAGGGGTCATCGTGCGCATCGCGCTCGCCACCATCGCCCTCGGCCTCGTCATCGGACTTGTATTCTCGCGCTCGCTCCTGCGCCGCGTCGACGCGGTCAACCGCACCGCCAAGGCGATCCGCAAGGGCGATCTCTCGCGGCGCATCGCGCTCACGGGGGGCGGCGACGAGCTGGAAAGCCTCTCGATCAATCTGAACGCCATGCTCGACCAGATTGAGCGGCTCATGACCGGCATGCGTGAAGTCTCCGACAATATCGCCCATGATCTGCGCTCGCCCCTGACGCGGATGCACAACCGGCTCAGCGAGGCGATCGAGGACGATGCGCCGGACAAGGACGAAGTCCTGCGCGCGACGCTCAACGACGCAGACCGGATGATCTCGACTTTCAACGCCCTGCTTTCCATCGCCCGGATCGAATCCGGCGAGGGCGCGGGCGCGATGGAGCCGATCGACCTCGCCGCCGTCGCCGAGGAGATGGCGGAACTCTACGAGCCCGCTGCGCAGGACGCGGGTTTTTCGCTTCTCGTGAACACCAAGCCCGCGCCCCCGATCAAGGGATCGCGCACGCTGATCTCACAGGCGATCGCCAATCTTCTCGACAACGCGCTCAAATACGCGGAAGGCGGGAAGCATATCGAAATCGCCGTCGGCAAGACGCCGAGGGGCCTCGTCGTCCTCAGCGTCGCCGACGACGGGCCGGGCATCCCCAAAGCGGACCGCGAAAGCGTGCTGCGCCGCTTCGTCCGCCTTGAGACGAGCCGCTCGTCGCCCGGCAGCGGGCTCGGCCTCAGCCTTGTGAGCGCCGTCGCGCGCGCGCATGACGCGCGCCTGATCCTCGGCGACAGCGACAATGACGGTCTCGGCCTGCGCGTCGCGCTCATTTTCCAGCCTTTCGACCGCTGACCGTTTCGCAGCTGCAGAAAGACAAGCAAAAAGCTGATATTGATGAAGATTGCTCTCTTGCATGGTCAGGAAAATCAGTTCTTTTTCCCAAATGCGCCGTCTGCGCGGCGACAGTTGCGGCTCGCAATTGGGCTGCGTCATGACAAGTCGAGGAAAAACAAAAATGAGCAAAGCAGAATTCATCGCCAATGTCGCTGAGGCGGGAGGCATGAGCAATGCCGAAGCCAAACG
>CAZBOC010000241.1:0-4756 GCA_964493225.1 uncultured Caulobacterales bacterium
CGGAACTTCGGCTTCTGCCTGTCGGTTTGGGACCGCTGGTTCGGCGTATATGAAGAACAGCCGGCCGCTGGCCATGAGGCGATGGAGATCGGGCTTTCCGGGCATCAGGGGCCGGATCCGTCGCGATTCTGGTGGAGCCTGGCGGCGCCCTTCCGCTGATCCGCTATCGGGCTGATCTGTTATCGGATTGTCACATAGGCGCGATACCGTCGAGCGCGAGGAAAGGACTTGCGTTCATATCCACGCGGGCGCTGACGCCGAAGGCGGCCTTGATCAGGGACGGCGTCAGCGCCTCACGCGGCGGTCCGTCCGCGGCGAGGGCCCCGCTCAGCATCACGATCACGCGGTCGGCGAACCGCGCGGCGAGCGCGAGATCGTGCAGGACGACAAGCGCGCCGCCCCCGCGCGAGACATGCTCGCGGAATAGTTCCAGTACGGAGAATTGATGGCGCGGGTCGAGCGCCGCGACGGGCTCGTCGGCGATGATCAGGGGCGCTTCGGCCGCGAAGGCGCGGGCGACGTGGACGCGTGCGAGCTCGCCGCCGGAGAGCGTGTCCGCGCGTCGGTTCGCGAGGCCCTCAAGCCCGCAATCCGCTAGCGCGCGCGCGAGCGCCGCCGCGTCGTCAGTTCCGAGACGCCCCGTCGGCGCGCCATGGGCGTAGCGTCCGAGGGCGACGATATCTCTCACCCGCAGCGGCCAGGCGAGGGGGCGCGCCTGCGGGAGATAGGCGGCGGCGCGGGCGCGCTCGTCGGGCCGCATGGCGACCGCGGGCGCCCCGTTGATCAGCGCCTGCCCGTCGGACGGCGCGGCGAGCCCCAGCATGCAGCGCAGGAGCGATGTTTTGCCGGCGCCGTTCGGCCCGACGAGCGCGATAAGCTCTCCGGCGGCGATGCGAAGGCTGACGGCGTCGACAAGGCGCGTCCCGTGGATCTCGAGGCTGACGTTCTGAAGACAGATCTCAGTCATGGACGGCGCGTCGCTGGACGGCGATGGCGATAAAGGCGGGCGCGCCGATCAGCGCCGCGACGACCCCGAGCTTCAACTCCGCTGGCGTCGGCAGGAGACGGACCGCGATATCCGCGACGACGAGGACCGTCCCGCCCGCGAGCGCCGCCGGCGCGAGGGTGCGGCCCGGATCGTGATCGACGAAGGGTCGCACGAGGTGGGGAGCGACGATCCCGACGAAGCCGATGGCGCCGGCGACGGAGACCGCCGCCCCCGTGGCGAGGCCGGTTCCAAGAACCAGAATGAGGCGCGTGCGGCGCAGGTCGACCCCGCAACCCGCCGCCGCCTCCTCGCCGAGGGAGAGAACGGAAAGATCCCGCCTCACGAGGACGACGAGGCCCGCGCCCGTGATAAGGAAAGGCGCGGCCAGGGCGAGGTCGGGAAGACTGCGAGTGGCGACGGATCCAAGGGACCAGTTGACAAGATCTGCGAGGGAGAAGGGGTTCGGCGCGAGATTGAGCAGCAGCGCCATGACCGCGCCGGCGAAGCTCGACAGGCCGACGCCGATCAGGATCAGCGTGACGACGGAGGAAATCCGTATCGCGGCCATTGCGAGCAGCAACGTCGCCGCTCCGGCGCCGAAGATCGCCGCCAACGGCAGGACCAGCGCGGACAGTTCGACGAGCCCGTAGTAAAGCGCGAGCGTCGCGCCCAGGGCGGCGCAGGCCGAAACGCCGAGGACGCCCGGTTCCGCGAGGGGATTGCGCAATAAGCCCTGAAGCGCCGCCCCGCACAGTCCGAGGCTCGCGCCGACGCAGAAGGCGGCCAACGCGCGGGGCGCGCGGATCTCCCAGAGGACGATGGCGTCGCCTGGCGCGCCGGCCCCGACGAACGCGGCCGCGAGGCGCGCCGGCCCCATCGGCGTCGCGCCCACCAGGAGCGCCGCGGCGAAGGCGAGCCCCGCGGTCGCTGCGAGCGTGACGATCAGCCGGCCGTCGGTCACGGGCCGGCGCTCCGCCGCCCGCTCGCGGCGAGCGCTTCGACCGCGTCGACCAGCGGCCATGCGGCGCAGGCCGTCCACGCGCCGGGCAGACGCACGACCGGACCGTCTTCAAGCCGTCGCCGCAGGACGGGGTGGCGCGCCGGCGTCCAGCGGTCAGTGACGAGATCGCCGGTTTCAAAAAATCCGGCGGCGATAATGTCCGGGCGCGCCGACGCCAGGCGTTCGAGCGGTATTGATCCCCACCCCGCACGGCGCCGGAAATTTGAAAATCCCGCTCGGGCGATCGCGTCGTCGATCACCGTTCCTCGCCCCGCCGCCGCGCCTTTGGAGGTGAGGTAAAGGACCGAGGCGGACTTTCGATCGCCCTCGACCGCGGCGTCGAGCGCCGCGAGGCGCGCGCGCATGTCGGAGAGGAGCGCTGCGCCCCGCCGGCGCGCGCCGAGGTCTTCGGCCGCCGCCTTGATCACCTCTTCGAGGCCCTCCATGTCGTTTGCGTGGTCGATCTGCACGACGTCGATCCCCGCGCGGGCGAAGAACGCGGCCGCGTTCGGCCCGCCGCCATAGCTGCGCACGACGATGTCGGGCTCCAGCATCAGAATATCCTCCGCACGAGGACGAACTACGGGAAGGCCTTTCGCCGCCTCGCGCATATAGGAGAAGGACTTCGTCGCGTCGGGCGACAGGCCCGCGATCTCGCGACGCTTGACCAGCGTCAGGACATACTGGTCGGCACAGAAATCGAGGCTGACGATCCGTCGCGGCCCCTGCGCCGTCGGCGGGTCCTCGGGCGGCGGCGCGCAGGCCGCGAGCATCAGGAGTATCGCCAGCCCGGTTCGCATCTCAAAAGCTCAGCCGGACGCCGCCATAGGCCGAAACACCCGGCGCGCCGAATCCGGAAATCTGCTGATACTGCTCATCGAAAACGTTCTCGATACGGCCGTAAATTTCGATCGTCTCCGAGAACGCGTATTGCGCGGCGAGGTCGAGCCGGATCCAGCTGTCGACGTCCTCGCCGAACGGACCCTCGCTCTCCGCGCCGTTGTAGCGCAGGACCGCGGAGCCGGAGAAGGGGCCGGCGTCGCGATAGGTGAGGGCGACGTCGCCGGAATGGCGGGGAACCCGGATCTGTCGTTCGCCGGTCGCGCGGTCCTCCGCGTCAATGAAGGCGTGCGCGACGTCGAGGCTGACGGCGTCGGTGAGGGCGAGGTTGAATGTCGTCTCCACGCCATTGGCCGTCGTGGCGTCGAGATTCTCATAGCGAAAAGTCGGAGCGAAAATGATCAGATTTTCCGTATTGCGATCAAAGTAAGTCACGCCGAGCCGCGCGCGCCCGCCCGGATCGGCGAGATCGATTCCGATGTCGAAGGCCGCGCTGGTTTCGGGTTCGAGATCGCCGTTCGCGGGCAGCGCGCCGAAAGTCTGGGTCAGCTGAAAGATCGTCGGCGCCTTGAAGCCTTCGCCCCAGCTGCCGCGCAAGGTCAGGAAATCGGTCGCCGCGAATGCTCCGGCGAAGCGGGCCGTCGTCTCGCCGCCGAAGCGGCTGTGGTCGTCGTGGCGCACGCCCGCCGACAGCGTCAGGCGCGGCGCGGGTTTGACCTCCGCGAGGGCGAAGAAACCGTTGATCGACGTCTCATCGCCATTGGCCTCGTTCTCCTCGCGTTCGGCGCCCAAGGCGACGCGCGCGCGATCGCCGAGTTCGGCCGCGCCCTGATAACGGAGGATCAGCCGGTCGCCTTCGTCCATCTGGGCGAACCCGCTGAACTCGCCCGTGCGTTCGATATCCGTATATCCCGCCATCAGCATGTTTTTGAAGCGGCCGTCGAACAGCGGCGCGCGCAGGGTCAGCGCCCCGTTGAATTGTTCCGTTCCGGAAACGTCGCCGCTGTCGGCGAGGGTGAAATCCGGCGGCGGAAAACCGTCGATCTCGGTCTGCCCGTCCGTATGGCGCAAGACCGCCTCGAGCCTGAGGTCATGGGGCAGATTGAGACCGCCGCGCCCGGAAAAGGTCAGGTTGTCATATCCGTCCGTCTCCGTATTGCCGTCGGCTTCGTCGGCCTTGGAGATCCCGTCGGTGCGCACGCCCGACACGGAGAGCCGGAAATCGCCGATCTCGCCGCCGCCGCTCGCCGCCGCGCCGCCGCGAAATGTGGCGAAAGATCCGCCCTCGGCGAAGAGACGCGCGCCGAGCCCCTTCTTCGGGCGCGCCGAAATGATGTTGACCACGCCGCCGATGGCGTCGGAGCCCCAGAGCGTCGATTGCGGTCCGCGCAGGATTTCGATGCGCTCGATGTTCGCGGCGTCGAGGATCGAAAAATCGAAACCTCCGCCGACGGCCGTCGGATCGCTGATCGGCACGCCGTCCAGGAGGACGAGGGTCTGGTCGCTCGACGCGCCGCGAATACGGACGGTGGCGAGCCCGCCGAAGGCCCCGTTCTGGTTGACCGTCACGCCGGGAGCCGCAGCGATCGCATCGAGGGCGAAGGCGTATCCGCGTATCTCGATGTCGTCGGCCGTGATCACCGAAAGGCTCGTTCCGGTCTCGGCCGCAGGCGTCGGCAGGCGCAGGCCCTCGACGACGATCTCCTCGAGGTCGTCGCCAGTCGAGGCTTTTTCCTGCGCGGCGCCGGGCGCGGCCGCGAGGGCCGCCGCCGGTAGCAACAAAACAGTTTTTATACGGAGGGTTTTTCTACGCACGAAGGTCTCCTTCTTCCGGCGGGTCGCCGGGCTTCAAGCTTCACAAGGCGTCGCGCCGCAAAACAATGCGGCGCGGGTTCCGGTGTCGCTTCAAAGGAGTGGGCTCCGGTCCC
>CAZBOC010000242.1:0-4738 GCA_964493225.1 uncultured Caulobacterales bacterium
GGGCGGCGGCGCGTCGTGTCCGCCCCCGAGCATTTTTCATTATATCGGACTGATCGTCTGCGTCGTGCTTTTGGTGATCTTCCTGATCCTGTTCGGGTTTTTCGCCGCCCGCGCGGCCGGCGTGATCGAAAAGGACTGCTGCAAACCGGTCATCTGTTGCGAGTTTGATTTCGACTTCATGACGAAAAACCAACGCGCGGACATTTCGACCGTTGCGCTCACGTTGAAAGGGGAATGAGGGTTATGAAGGGATTTTTGATGGCGGGCGCAATTGCGCTCGCCGTGACGGGCTGCGCGAACGCTCCGCAGCACTATCCGCAGAATTTCAACCCGCGGGCCCAGATCGCCCATGAGACCTGCGAATCCCAGGCCGATATTCAGAAGGCTGAATATCTAGCCGCGGTCGAGGACCTTCTCTCTACGGCTGCGCCGCCGGCGCCGGGGATAGCCGCGGTCGCCGCGCCGCTCGAGCGCTTCCGGGCGGAAATCAATTCCGCGCACAGAACGGTCGTCATGCGCTGCAAGACGCACATGCAGTGTCTCGAGATCAGGGGTTACGACGAGGCCAAGTGTTACATGGCGGCGTCGGACCGCAAGGACGCGGAGCGTCGTTTCGCTGATCTGTCCTATCAGTTGCGCGATCTTGAACGGGAAATTGAACTGGCGGCGATGGCGAGTTCTTCCGACATCAACATCAACACGAATATTAGCCAGCACAACAAAAACAAAAACAAAAACAATCAGAAAAACGAAACCGATGTCGACCAGGACGTCGGCGACGAAATCGAGATCGACGACGTCGACGTGTTGATGAAGGTCTGCTCCAGCGAAGAGGGTCTTCTCGATTCGCGCTGCATTCGCTTCCGCTGCGAAAATTACGGCCGCTGCGAATAGCAGCCCTGCGAAGCCCCGGCGGCGGCCCGCGTCAGGGGTCCCGTTGTCACGGGTCCCGGCGCGTAGGGGCGAGCGGGCTCGCGTCAGCCGACCGGCGGGCCGGAGAGCGGTCGCCGACATGGCGAGCCCGGAGCTGAAACGGGCCTATCCATCTGCGTACTGAAAGACAGGCGCGACCATTGCGGCGGCTCTTTGTCGTGGGGCGCGGGGCGAGGGGACCTTCGGGATCCGCGCGAAGGGCTTGCGCCAACGGCCTAAATGAAACCCTTCGTACCGTTGGCAAGCGCGCCTTTAATGGGTCGGCCGCGCGGGGCCGTTCGGCGGTCCCTCCTCCCCGTCGGGGAGGTCGGGCTCTCGGGCCGCGCCGGCCTCTCCCGCCTCGTCTTTCGTCTGCGCCGCGGCGCGAGCGGTTTCCTGATCGGCGGCCGCATCCGAGGACGCGCCATCGCCGGGCTCCTCACCCGGCGCGGACGCTTCGATCTCCCGCGCTCTCGCCGGTTCGGGCTGTGCTGAGGCGCCGGCTTCAGCCATGGATTTCAGATTGGCGAGGCCCTCGCGATAGGGCTTGTCCATCATGCGGTCCATGAAGAAACCGAAAAACGTCGCCATGGGCTGGCGCAGCGCCGGCACGCCCTCGCGCATGTTCGCATCGAGCGACCAGGTCACTTTGCAGGAAGGCCCCGCGGTTCCCGCATCGACCGGCTCGATGTCGAAGGTCGCGCGCGCCTGGCCCATCTCGCCGAAGTCAAGGTCGGAGACCATCTTGCGCGGCGCGTCCAGCTCGACGATCTCCTGCGCTCCCGAGCCGACCTCGCGGTGCTCGCTCTTCCAGTCCATGCGATGACCGACGCCGGAGCCGGAATACCGATACTCCGTATTTGGATCGATGCCGCCCCAGGGAGACCATTTCTCCCATTCGGGAAAACTCGAAACCAGGGCGAACACTCTTTCCGGCGACGCGTCGATGACGATGTCGCGTTCGACATGGACCTTGTCCGGGCCCAGATATCCATAGGCGATCGCCGCCAGAATGACGACGAGCGCAATCGTGAACAATAAACCAAGCATGGCGGCCTCCCGCGGTCAGAGCAGAACATCCCGGCGGCGGGGCGATGCTCGCGCACCGGCGTACGCAACGACGAACTGGCGGGTCCGTTGGGGCCCCTTGTCTAGCCTTACTTGGCGGCCTTGCGGGCGTGGTCGACCTTTTCTGCGATCCGGGCCGACTTGCCCCGCCGCTCGCGCAGGTAATAGAGCTTGGCGCGGCGCACCTTGCCGCGGCGCACAACCTTGATGGAATCGACCAGCGGCGAATATATCGGAAAGACCCGTTCGACGCCTTCGCCGAAGGAAATCTTGCGCACGGTGAAAGCTTCGTTCAGTCCGCCGCCCTGGCGGGCGATGCACACGCCTTCGAAGGCCTGAAGCCTTTCGCGCTGGCCTTCGCGCACCTTCACGTTGACGCGCACGGTGTCGCCCGGCGCGAATTCCGGCACGTCCTTGCCGAGTTCGTCCATGTGCTCTTTTTCGAGCTGCTCGATGATGTTCATCGCTCAGGGTCCTCTTTGTCTTTCGGCCGGATAGGACCGTTCTCCCGGTATTGCGCCCAGAGATCCGGTCGTCGCGCGCGCGTTATCTCTTCAGCCTTGCCCCGCCGCCAGTCCGCGATCCGGGCGTGATCGCCGGAAAGCAGAACCGAGGGCGCGTCCATCCCCTCGAATGTTCTTGGTCTGGCGTATTGGGGATATTCCAGGAGCCCGGAACCCGCCGCCGCGCCGCCGAGCGAAAAGCTCTCCTCGCTCAGGGATTGAGCCGAGCCTAATACGCCGGGCAGGAGCCTGACGCAAGCCTCGATCAGCGCCATGGCGGCGATTTCCCCGCCGGCGAGGACGAAATCTCCGATGGAGATTTCCTCGACCTGGCGCGCGGCGAAGAGCCGTTCGTCGACGCCTTCAAAGCGTCCGCAAAGCGCGATCACGCCGGGACCGGCGGCCAGTTCGCGGGCGCGAGCCTGGTCGAAGCGCTCGCCCCGCGGCGAAAGGTAGAGGATCGGGCGATCGTTTCGGGGAACGCTGTCGATCGCGGCGGCCAGAATGTCGACGCGCATGACGAGTCCCGCGCCCCCGCCGAAGGGCGGCGCGTCGACGGAACCGTAGGCGTTGTCGGAGAAATCCCGGATGTTTCCGGTCTCCAGCGCCCACAGGCCCTCGCTGCGCGCCCGGCCGAGAACGGAGGCGTCGAGCGGGCCCGGAAAAATCTCCGGGAAAAGCGTCAGAACAGAGGCGGTCCACATCGCTCCGGCTTTGCATGGCGCGCGCGGCGGTCGCAAGCGCGCGGGGCTGTCATTCACGAAAGGGCGATCGGCGCGCGGCTGATCTTCCCGGAGGCGACCGTCGCCCCATTTTCGACATCAAGCGGCTTCGCGCCGCATTACCTTTGATCCGAACAGGAAGAAGGCGTCTCGCCATGATCACGATCCGCAAAAATACCGACCGCGGCCACGCCGACCACGGCTGGCTCGACACCCGTCATACCTTTTCCTTCGCGAACTATCACCATCCGGACCACATGGGGTTCCGGAGTTTGCGCGTCATCAACGAGGACCGCGTCACGCCCGGCGCAGGCTTCGGGACCCATGGCCACCGGGACATGGAGATCATCACCTACGTCCTCGACGGCGCGCTCGAGCACAGGGATTCCACCGGCGGCGGCGGAATCATCCGCCCCGGCGAAGTGCAGTACATGGCCGCCGGGACCGGCGTCACCCATAGCGAATTCAACGCGTCGGCCGATAAACCTGTGCATTTCTACCAGATCTGGATCATGCCCGAGCGCAAGGGCCATGAGCCGCGCTACGACCAGCGGGATTTCTCCGGCGCCCTCGACGGCGACTTCCGTCTGGTCGCCTCGGGCGACGGCCGCGAGGGCTCGATCCGGATCAACCAGGACGCGGACCTCTACGCCTTGAAGCTGCGTGAGGCAGACGCCGCAGAGAAGACGCTGGCGCCAGGCCGTTTCGGCTGGCTCCAGGTGGCGCGGGGCGGCGTCGAGTTGCCCGGCGGCTCGATCATGCAGGCCGGCGACGGGGCGCGTCTCGAGGAGGTCGGCGCCTTCAACCTTAAGGCCCTCGCCGACGTCGAGGTTTTGTTCTTCGACCTGGCCTGACGCTTCGAGATGGCGCGGCGCCCGCGCTGGTCCGGAACGCGCGGGCGTCCTATATCATGGTCATGCTCAGCGATCTTTACGGCGGAAAAATTCTCGAGGCGGCGGCGGCGATTCCTCCGGCCCGCCGGCTTGAGGCGCCGTCCGCGAGCGCGACGAAGGTCAGCCGCGTTTGCGGCTCTGAAGTCACTGTCGACCTCTGCGTCGAGGACGGGGTCGTCACCGACTTCGCCATGGAGACGCAGGCCTGCGCCCTCGGACAGGCGGCGGCGTCCATCGTCGCGCGCAACATCATCGGCGCGCGGGCCGAGACCCTATATCGACTGCGCGAGGAAATGCGCGCGATGCTGAAAGACGGCGGTCCGCCCCCCGGCGGCGACCGCTGGAAGGATCTCGCCGCGCTGCAGGCGATACGAGACTATCCGCAGCGACACGCCTCGACGCTGCTTGTTTTCGACGCGGCGGCTGCGTGCCTCGACGATCTCGAAACCGAAACGGCTTAGGCTTTCGAGAAGCCGACCGGTTTCACAAAAACGTTACAATTCGCCGCAAGCCGTCGCCGATCGGTTGAATCGTTATAAAATCCGCCCCACCTTCGATACTGCAACGGAGGCCTTTCTCTCCCCCTCTCAGGCTGAAAGTTGCACAGCCGCTCGCGCCTCCCTCTCCCCCCGTCGGCGCG
>CAZBOC010000243.1:0-4720 GCA_964493225.1 uncultured Caulobacterales bacterium
CTATAGGCCGTGATCTGACCATCGCCGTCCGTGGAGCCCGTGGCGGAGAAATTCACCGTCAAGGGCGCAGTCCCGCTCGTCCGGTCGACGGCGATGACGGCGTTCGGGGGCGCGTTCGGCTGGGGCTGCGGCGCGGGCCCGCCGGAACAACCGCTCGGGACGGCGAAGGATTCGGTGATCGACGTTCCGGTCGAATTCATCGACCCGCCTTCGCCCATGCCATGGGCGGCGAAGGCCTCCCAGAAAAAGCAGTCGCGCGCGGCCGGCGCCTGGGCGAGGAAACCGTCGCGCATGTCGAAATAGTCCGGTCTCGGCGCGATGAAATTCATGCCGCCTATGATATCGGCGAGCATGTCGTCGCGGCTGAGCCCCGCCGCCTTGTAACGCGTCCAGACGTCCCAGATCGAAGCGGCGATGATCTCGCCGTTGCGGTGAACGCCGCGCGCGCGGTTGAAATCGCCGATCGTGTCCGGATGGTTCTGATAGCGCGAGGATCGAATCCCGGATGATCTGTTGAAGGAGTATTCGCCGACGCGGTCGTCGTCATTGTAGACGATGGCGAGCGCGTCGGACATGCCCTCGCCGATCGCGCCGGAGACGTCGCCGCTCATCGAACCGATCATGCGCCAGGTAAGGCCATGGCCGTATTCGTGCCAGACGATGTCGGAATCAAGGTCGCCGTCCCGGTTCGGATTCGTCCGCGTCCACAGATACATCTGCATGCGCGGATTGGCGCCGTCGCCGGGCGTTGCGAAATTCGCGTTGTTGGTCGAGCCGCCGTCCTGGGCTTCGGCGTTGACGCTGTCCGATCCCCGCCCGCCCCGGCCGAAATTGTTCTCCTGGAAATTGCCGGCGGCTTCAACGAAGCCGTAGCGGTAGAGCTCGTCGTGGATCAGGTTGTTCAGAAAAAAGAGGTTCTGGACGGCCGCTTCCTGGTTCCGGGTCGACGTGGGCGATTGCGAGAGATTCGCCGTGGCGAGAAACTCGCCGTTGGTGATGGTGAAGCCGCCATTGTCGGGCGCGTTGTCGTTGTTGCGGTCGAGATAGGCGCGGGCGTTGTTGCCCTGGATCAGGATCGAGCGCTGGGGACCGGCGAGCCAGCCGTCCGGCGACTGGGCGTTGCCGGCGCCCGGCCCTTGCGTGATCTGCTGATTGGAATTGCCTGGATGGTCCGGGAAGACGCGATAGCGGTCGTCGTTCGTGCGCTTCTCGTTTTCGACGATCCGGCCGGCGCCGTCGACGAGCGTGTGGTGGAGCATGTTGTCCGAGGCGCGCCAGGCGGCGACGAGGAAACCCTCGCTGAGGCGGTCGCCCTCGGCGATTACGACGCGTTCGACGGTCGGCGCCGTCCAGAAATAAGGGTCGGCCGCGAACTGGCGGACAGGGCCCCTGATGTCGACGAGGCCGGGGTTGGGGGCGCCCGGAAAGTTGCGCGCGAGCGCCGCGGCCAGCGCCGTCGCGTCGTCGATCGAAGGGCGCGCGATCGCGCCTTCCGCCGGCGCGAGGCGCTCGATGACGTGGATCAGCGCGCCGTCGGCGTTGAAGGCGGCTTTGGCGAGGGCCCCGTGGACGCGCAGGCCCGCAATCCTTTGTTGAAACCGGATGAAGCGCTTGCCGTCCGGCGCAAGGAACGCCCGCTCGTCGGCGAGGGAGGCCGTCGTTTCCTCCCGCGCGCCGCGCCGGCGCAGATAAGCGCGCAAGTTGGCCTCGGGCGAGGCGCCGCGCAGCGAAATCGTCTCGGCGACATCGGCGTCGACGGTCGCCGGCGTCTGGCTCAGCGGCGCGTCGCCTTGTGCGTACACAGATGAAGACCAGCTGACGAACGCCGCGCCCAACACGCTCGCGCTCGCCTTCGCAAGCAGGTCCTTCTTTCGCCCATGATGCTGCATGTGAACTCCAGTTCCGGGCGCCCCCGCGCCGACGGTTTGATCCGGCCCGCATGCGGTGCGGATCCCTGTTGAAATTTCTGTCGGCGCCCTGCGGTTTCGCTGCGCGCGCCCGCGGATGCAGGCTCAGTCAACGCTGCAGCGTTTACTGAAGACTTAATGCATACGGATTTTCCGCACCGGGCAAATTACAAAAGGGTGAATTTCACGAACAGAGAAATTTCATCAAATTCGTCTGTTTACAAATTGTAATATCTTTGAGGTGGAAATCGGCTATGGCGGGAGCTCGGCGAGTTCACGCAACTTTCCGGTTCGCAAGGCCATGCTTGCGAACGAGCCCGCGCATCTGATCATAGGTGAGCGAAAGCTTCTCCGCCGTGCGGCGCTGATTCCAGCCGTTGCGCTCCAGCGCGGTTTCGACGGCGCTCCTTTCTACGCCTTTCAAGAATGCGGAAAGATCATATTCGTCCGGGTCCGGCGGCGAAGCCACGGGCGGCGTTGGCTGCGGCGCGACGGGCGCGTCTTCTTCGGCGCGCGCGTCTTGTCCGGCAAGCGCGTCTTGTCCGGCAAGCGCGTCCGGCCCCGACGGGAGCGCCGCGCCGGCGTCGAAAGGGTCGATGATCGCGCGCCCGACGGGGCCGCGCCCGCCGTCCCCGGCCCAGCGGTAGAATGAGCGTTCGGCTGCGTTCTTCAACTCGCGCACATTGCCCGGCCAGTCATGGTCGAGGAAGGCGCGCGTCGCCTCCGCCGAAAACCCTTCGAAAGGCTCGCCGAGTTCGGGCGCCATCGCCGAGGCGAAATGCGCGGCGAGGAGGGGGATGTCTTCGCGCCGTTCGCGCTGGGGCGGAGCGTGGACGACGTCGAAGGCGAGCCTGTCGAGGAGATCCGCGCGAAAACGGCCCCGGGCGGCGAGCGCCGGCAGGTTCACATTGGCGGCGGCGATGACGCGCACGTCCGCGGTCAGGGTCGCCTCTCCACCGACCCGCTCATATTCGCCATATTCGATGACCCGCAGGAGCTTTTCCTGGACCCGCATCGAGGCGGCGGCGATTTCGTCGAGGAAAAGCGTGCCGCCTTCCGCCCGTTCGAAGCGCCCGCGGTGGCGGCGCTGGGCGCCGGTGAAGGCCCCGGCCTCATGGCCGAAGAGCTCGCTCTCGAGCAGGTCCTCGGAAAGCGCGGCGCAGTTCACCTTGACGAAGGGCCCCTCCCAGCGCGGCGAGAGGAAGTGGATCCGCCCGGCGATCAGTTCCTTGCCCGAGCCGCGCTCGCCGGCGATGAGGATCGGCCGGTCGAGGGCCGCCGCCGCGGATGCGTGGGCGAGGGCGTCGAGGAAAGCGGGCGCTTCGCCGATAAGCTCCGGGATCGTTCTTTCCCTGGTCATAGGCGAATTATCCCGAATTGAAATAGCATTTCAAGCGCAATTACTGGTAAAAATTACCTGTATGGGCGTCCGTCGAAATTGAGCGCTCATGGAAAAGCGCTTCAAAAACAATACACTATAGAGATTCACCCAAGTTGGCACGGTCCTCGCAAATCAATGGTTAACCGCGGTGAAATCCGCGCAAACAGGACGGCGAACCGCCGCCGCAATCGAGGGCGCTGACGCCAAGGAGGTAAAAGAAAATGAGATACTCTCGTTACGATGATCCGGACATCCGTTGGGAGCGCCGCTTTCGCGACGCATGCAAGGGCCGGGAGGGGTTCGCTTGGGGCGCCTTTCTCCTTGGTTTGATCCTCGGCGCCATCATCTTTTAACGGAGGACCACGATCATGGGTGTTTTTTCGCGACTGAGCGACATCGTCAATTCGAACATCAACTCAATGCTGGACAGGGCCGAGGATCCCGAAAAGATCGTGCGGCTGATCATTCAGGAGATGGAGGATACGCTTGTGGAGGTGCGCTCGCGCGCCGCACGGGCCATCGCTGACCGCAAGGAGGTCGAGCGCAAAAGGGCGGAATTCGAGACCCGCGCGAAGGAGTGGGAGGCGAAGGCGGAGCGCGCCATCGCAAAGGGACGCGACGACCTCGCCAAGGGCGCGATCGCCGCCAAGCGCAAGGCGCAGGAAATGGCGGAGCTTCTGGCGAAGGAAGTCGAGGCGGTCGACCAGAGCCTTGAAAAGGCGAATGCGGACCTTGCGCAGCTTCAGAGCAAGCTGAAAGAAGCCAAGGCCAAGCAGCGCTCCCTCGAAGTGCGCCGTCAGACCGCGTCCGACAGCGTGCGGATCAAGCGTCAGGTTTATGACGGCCGCATCGACGAGGCGCTCGCCCGCTATGAGCGCTACGAGCGGCGGAACGACGAGCTCGAGGCCGAAGCCGAAAGCTACGCCCTCGGACGGAAAAAGACGCTCGAGCAGGAGTTCGCGGACCTTGAAAGCGAGGACGCGGTCACCGACGAGCTTGCGGCGATCAAGCGGCGCGTCGCGGAGCGCGCGTCCGGCGGAACGCAGTAACCGACGCAGAGCAAGGGGCCGAATATGTCATCAGGAATCATAGTCGCGATCGTCGCCATCGTCTTCGTCGGAATGCCGGCGGTCGTCCTGCACTTCATCACCGAATGGAAGAAAACGAACTCGTTGTCTTCCGATGACGAACGACTGATCGAGGATCTCTGGAAAACAGCGCAGAAGCTCGAAAAACGGGTGGAGTCGCTGGAGACGATCCTCGACCAGGAAGCGCCGGACTGGCGCAAGGCGGAGCGGGAGGAGGCGCGTGGGTACGATGCCTGAGCACCATCATCATCACCATCATCATTACCATGAACGTCGTCGCGACAAGGACCGCTACGCCTATCGCGACGATCAAACTCGCATCGTCACCCGTTACACCTTCTCCG
>CAZBOC010000244.1:0-4671 GCA_964493225.1 uncultured Caulobacterales bacterium
TGCCCGGAACAATCGGCGGCGCGCTCGCCATGAACGCCGGCGCCTATGGCGGCGAGACGAAGGACGTCCTCGTCAAGGCCGTCGCCTTCAACCGGGCGGGCGATCGGGTGGTTCTGTCGAACGCTGAAATGGACTTCTCCTATCGCCATTGCGGGGCGGCGGAGGGGCTGATCTTCACCGAGGCCGTCTTTGAGGGGCGGGCGGGATCTCCCGCGGATATCGAAGCGGCGATGGCCCAGATCATGGCGAAACGCGAGGCGAGCCAGCCGATCCGCGAGCGCACCGGCGGTTCGACCTTCGCCAACCCCGATCCCGCATTGTCGGGCGGGCGCAAATCATGGCAGCTGATCGAGGCGATCGGCGGCCGCGGGCGCACGCAAGGCGATGCGATGGTCTCCGAGCGGCACTGCAATTTCATGATCAACCGCGGGAGCGCGAGCGCGGCTGATCTGGAAACGCTGATCGAAGGGCTGCGTACGGATATCTTCCACGAGACCGGCGTCCAACTGCGCTGGGAGATCAGGAGGGTCGGCGAGGTTTGAGGAAATACAAGCGCATTGCGGTCGTCAAAGGCGGATGGTCGCCGGAGCGGGAGGTCTCCCTCGTTTCGGGAGCCGAGGCCGCGAAGGCGCTCGACGCGGCCGGCTATGAAGCCGTCGAAATCGACGCCGGCCACGATCTTGCGGCGCAGCTGGCCGATGCGCGGCCTGACGCGGTGTTCAACGCCCTCCACGGTCAATGGGGCGAAGACGGCTGCGTGCAGGGGCTCCTTGAGATCATGCAGATCCCCTACACCCATTCGGGCGTCCTCGCCTCGTCGCTCGCCATGGACAAGCAGCGTGCGAAAGCCGTGTTCGACGGGGCCGGCATCCGGACGCCGCATGGCCTGATCGTCTCGCGGGAGGAGGCCGCCGGCGGCGCCGTCATGCCGGCTCCCTATGTCATCAAGCCGAACAACCAGGGATCGTCCGTCGGCGTCTTCATTATTCGCGACGGCGACAACCGGTCCGCCGAGGCGCTCCTCGATCCCGAGTGGGCCCTCGGCGACGACGTCCTCGTGGAGGCGTTCGTGCCCGGGCGCGAGCTGACTGTCGCGGTCATGGGCGGCAAGCCCCTCTGCGTGACCGAAATTCTGCCCCAGACGGAGTTTTACGACTTCGAGGCGAAGTACGCCGCGGGCGGCTCGCGCCATGTTCTGCCTGCGGAGCTGCCGGCCGACATAACCACCCGGGCGCTTGAGGTCGCACGGCAGGCCCATGTGGCGCTTGGATGCCGCGGCCTGTCGCGCGCCGATTTTCGCTATGACGAAAGCCAGGGCGATGAAGGGCTCTACTGCCTCGAGGTCAACACGCAGCCCGGATTGACGCCGACATCGCTCGCGCCGGAGCAGGCCGGCTATCTCGGCATGAGTTTCTCCGAACTCTGCGCCTGGATCACGGAGGACGCCTCGTGCCGAAGGTGAACAGCCGGAAAGCAGCCGCGAGAAAATCTGCAAACAAATCAAATCGCAGAGCGGCGCGGAGGCCGGCGGGCGCCGGGCGCGGCGGGGGTGGCTTGAAGCGGCTGGCGGACGGCGTCAGGGCCTATTCCCTCGCGGGGACGGCCGGGGCGATCGTCATCGCGATTGTCGCCGGCGCCGTTTTCTGGGCCGGCGGATACGCCGGCCAGGTCGTCGCGGCCGCGGACCGCGCCCTGGGCGAGCAGCTCGCCGAAGTCGGGTTCGACGTGCGGCGCGTGACTCTCAAAGGGCGCGACAACTCCGCCCTTGGCGACATTGAGGCCGCGATGGCTGGCGCGATCGGGGCGTCCATGCTGCACGTGGATCTCGGCGCGGCGCAGGCCCGCATCGAAACGCTGGGCTGGGTGCGCGCGGCGTCGGTCACGCGGCTTTGGCCGCACACGCTCCACGTCTCGATCCGGGAGCGCCGGCCCGCGGCGATCTGGCAAATGTCCGGCGCGCTTCACCTGATCGACGCGGACGGCGCCGTCATCCGCGAGGTCGGGGCCTATGAATACGCGTTCCTGCCGCTCATCGTCGGGGCGGGCGCGCCGGAGGCGGCGTCGGAGATCCTCCGCGCGCTGGCGGACAGGCCGGAGCTCAAATCGATGACGACGGCGCTCGTGCGCGTTGGCGAGCGCCGGTGGAATCTCCGCCTTCGAAACAAAACGGACGTGAAGCTGCCCGAAACGGGCGTCGCCGCGGCTCTGGAGGCCCTCGCCATCATGCACGGCGCGCAGGGAACGCTTGACCGGGCGTTCGAATATATCGATCTTCGTGATCCGGAGCGCGTGATCATACGCCCACGGACCGAGCCGCCGGCCGGTTGAAGACAGTCGCGTCTGGAGAAGTCGGTGTTTCAGAGATCCCGCGCAAATCGAAATCTCGCCGGGCGCAGATTGCTGGCCGCGATTGACCCGGGTGCGTCAAAGGTCGCCTGCGTGATCGCGGCTGTCTCCGCAGCCGGCGAGAACGCAGAAATCCTGGGCGCCGGCCAATACGGGGTTCCCTGGCGGGACATGCGACGCGATCCCGTCGGCGCGCTGGAGGCCGGGGTGCGCGCATCGCTCGACGCGGCGGAGCGCATGGCCGGCGAGGGCGTCAGGGAGGTTGTCGTCGCAGCGCCCGGGCGCCACCTCCTCACGCGCCGCATCGGCGTCGATCTCGAACTGTTGGGCGGTCCGGCGACGCTCGAGGATATCACCGACTGCCTCGTCAAGGGCGGTGCGATTGCGGCGCCCGAAGGCGCGACGGCGATGCACGCGCTTCCCGTGAGTTTTTCGATCGACGGCGAAGACGCCGGGCCAAATCCCTGCGGTCTGGTCGGCGGACGTCTGACGGTCGACATGCTCGGCGTGGCTGTCGCGCAAAGCCGCCGCGCCAACCTGGAAACCCTCCTTGAGCGGTGCAATCTGGGACTAGCGCAGCTTGTCGCCGCGCCGCTCGCCGCGGCCGAAGCGGTCCTGATTGACGACGAACGCGAGCTTGGATGCGTCGTCGTCGACATCGGGGCGCGGTCGACGGATTTTGCGGTGTTTGAAAACGGGGTCGCTCTCGCCTGCGGCGGGGTGCGCCTCGGCGGCGATCACATCACGCGCGATATCGCCAAGATTTTCGGCGGATCCATTGCGGGGGCCGAACGGGTGAAGGCGCTCCACGGCGCGGCCGCTCCCGGCGGGGCGGACGATCATCGCTTCATCGAAATCCCCCAGGGCGCCGACGGCGACGTCGCCCGCGTCTCGCGGGCCGAACTCCTCGCCGTCATCGAGCCGCGCTTCGAAGAGCTTCTGGTGCTTGCGCGCGACGCATGGCGCCGTGCAGTGAGCCCGCGCATGGCGGGCGGGCTGAGGCGCGCCGTCATTACAGGCGGCGGCAGCCTTCTGACGGGCGCGCGCGAGACGGCCGAGAAAATCTTCGAAGCCAGGACGCGCCTCGGCCGCGCGGCCCTCCTCGACGGGGCGCCTGACGCGGCGACCGCGCCGCAATTCGCCGCGGCGATGGGCGCGATCGGCCTTGCCGCGAAATGCGAACCGCCCTGGCGTCGGGTCGCGCTCGCGCCCGGCGTACGGTTCGGGTCGGTTGACCGCGCGCCGCTCGCGGCGCCCGGCCGCGGCGTCGTCGGCGGCGTCGCGGACTGGCTTCGGGCGAATTTCTAACCGGACCGTAAAGGGTGCGTTAACCATTTAGTAAGGGTTCTGAACGAATCTTTAATCGAGTAGTAACCACGAATGGGCGGGAGTCGGACAAAGCCATGCCAATCAATCTCAGCGTGCCGGAACTAACGGAATTGCAGCCGCGAATAACGGTGGTCGGCGTCGGCGGCGCCGGCGGAAACGCCGTGAACAACATGATTGAAAGCGCGCTCGAGGGCGTCGAATTCGTCGTCGCCAACACCGCCGCCCAGGCGCTCGGATTGTCGAAGGCGGAAAAGCGCATTCAGCTTGGCGTCTCTACGACGCAGGGGCTCGGCGCGGGTTCCGTGCCCGACGTGGGCCGGGCGGCGGCGGAAGAATCCCTCGACGAACTGCTCGAGCACATGGGCAGCTGCCACATGCTCTTCGTCACCGCCGGCATGGGCGGCGGCACCGGAACCGGCGCTGCGCCCGTCATCGCAAAGGCCGCGAAGGAGCGCGACATACTGACGGTCGGCGTCGTGACGAAACCGTTCCACTTCGAAGGCGCGCGGCGGATGAAGATCGCCACTGCGGGGATCGAATGCCTTCAGGAGCACGTCGACACGCTTCTCATCATCCCGAACCAGAACCTCTTTTCCATCGCGAACGAGCGGACGACGTTCCACGAAGCGTTCGCGCTCGCTGACCAGGTGCTGCATTCGGGCGTGCGCGGCATCACCGATCTGATGGTCATGCCGGGGCTCATTAATCTCGACTTCAACGACGTGCGCACCGTCATGAGCGAAATGGGCAAGGCGATGATGGGCACGGGTGAAGGCGAAGGTGATAGCCGCGCGGTGGAAGCGGCGGAAGCGGCCATTGCCAATCCGTTGCTGGATAATGTGTCGATGCAGGGTGCGCGTGGTGTGCTCATTAATATCACTGGTGGCCCGGATATGACCTTATTTGAGGTGGATGAAGCCGCTAACCGGATTCGCGAGGAAGTTGATCCGGATGCGAATATTATTTTCGGCTCGACGTTCGATCAGAATTTGCAAG
>CAZBOC010000245.1:0-4667 GCA_964493225.1 uncultured Caulobacterales bacterium
AGGGGCCCGAGATCCGATCCGCCGATGCCGATATTGACGACCGTCGTCAGCGCTTGCCCGGAAAAGCCCTTGCGGCGGCCCCCATGGACGTCCTTCACGAAAGCGGCGAGCTTGTCGCGTTCGGCGCGCACCTCGCGCGTTACGTCCTCGCCGTCGACATGGTAGGCGCGCATGGCGAAATCGCGCAGGGCGACATGCAACACCGCCCGCTGTTCGGTGGCGTTGATCTTTTCCCCCGCCAGCATGCGCCGGCGCGCGCCTTCGAGGTCCGCCGCCTCGGCGAGGGCGATGAGCTGCGCGAGCACCGCGTCAGTGATCTTGTTCTTTGAATAGTCGAGAAAAAGCCCCGCGGCTTCGAGCGAGAACCGCGACGCGCGGTCAGGGTCCTGATCAAAAAGCGTGGACAGGCGCTTGCGCGCGAGCGAGTCCGCCGACGCCGACAGGGCGGCCCAGGGCTCGGTCTTCGTAATGTCGGTCATAGGGCCTTCCGGGGCGGGATTAGAAAGGTTTTGTGGCGAATTTCATACGGATTTTCCTTTCCGCCCACAACGCCCGTTAAGCGCGGGCCGTTATGATGGAATCCATGAAATCGCGCCCCCACCCCTCCGCCGCCAGACGAAGGCTTGCCGTCGAACGGATCGTCTGCAACGTTGCCGCCATCGCCGCCGTCGCAACGATTTTCGCCGGCAAGGCGATGGAGGCGGAGCGGATCGCCGCGGAACGCCGGATAGAGGTCGCCTCTCGCGACGACCGGTGACCGCGCCTTCGATGCACGCATCGAAAGCCGTCAAGCGAGCATGAGGCGGGGGAACATCGCATGGCAAGGACGAAATTCATCCTGGCGGCGGGCGCAACGGCGCTGTCGGCCTCGGGCTGCGTCGCCGTATCGGCGGCCGGAAAGGCCGCGAAGACGGGCGTTTCCGTCGGCGTCGGCGCTGCGAAAACGACCGGCAAGGTCAGCGTCGGCGCCGTCGACGCGATTACGCCGGACGGCGACAACGCCGGTGACAAAAACGGTGACGAAGACGACCGTGATCGCGAAGAAACGGACCACGAGGACGAAGACTGACGCGCAAGCTCGGCGCGACTGACAACCCGACGAGTTGCGGGCCCCGTCAAGCGATTTCCCGATAGCGCTCAAAAGATAGAGCGGCGGTGCGGGGAGCGGCGGTGCGGGACGCCGACAAAATCTTCAATCCGTGCGCCCCGCGCCTGTGGCGGTCGCCGATCAGGAGCCGTATTTCACGGAGCAGCCATAGGGCTTCGTCGATTTCTCCGCGACGTCGAGGCCCTCGCTGACGCTGTTCATGGCGCCCAGGACATAATTGACGGCGCCGTCGGCCTGGGCGTGGTTCGCCGTCGGCCTGTCGTCGATCGCCCCGTCATAGCGCAGGACGCCGCCAGCATCGATGACGAACATATGGGGCGTCGTCTTGGCCGCGTAGAGACGGCCGATATCGCCGCTTTCGTCCAGGACGACATGGTCCGGCTTCGCACCGCGGGTCTCGGTCAGTTCGTTGGCTTCAGCCGGCGTGACGTGACCCTGCTTTCCGGGGGCGGAGGAAATGACCGAAATCCAGACGAAACCCCGATCCTTCGCGGCGGCCTGGGTCGCTTGCATCGTGCCGGCGTCATAGTGGCGCTGGACGAACGGACAGCCGTGATTGGTCCATTCGAGGACGACGTTGCGGCCTTTGAACTGATCGAGGGAGATCGCCTCGCCCTCGCTCGTCACGCCCTCGAAAGCGGGCGCCGGCGCGTCGATGGCGGGCCCGGCGAAGGCCGGCGTTGAAATCGCGGCGACGGCGCATGCGGCGGCCCGGAGAAGAGTTTTCACGGCGCTGGTTCCTTCCTTGTTGGTTTCAATTGCTGCGCAAAACGCGTTCGCGCTCAAAGGCCCCGGTTTCAGGCGGGCTCACGTCCGATGGCCTCGAGGATCGCACGCTCGGTGAGCGGCAGAGAGAGCACTTCCGGCGCTCCCTCCTGCGGATAATATACGTAAAGCGGGACGCCGTTGGCGCCGAAGGCTTCTAAAGCTTTGGTAATTTCAGGATCCCGCGCGGTCCAGTCCGCGACCATGACGGTGACGCCCTGCGACTCGAACGCACCGGCTAGGGAACGACGCGAGAAGATCGTCGCCTTGTTGAACTGGCATGTGACGCACCAGGCGGCCGTGAAGTCGACGAAAACAGGACGACCCTCGGCCCGGTATGCGTCGATCATCGCCGCATCGAAGGGAACGGCGTCGAGCGCGCCATGGGCGCCGCCCGCCCTTGCGACCGCGACGTTCTCGGGGCTCATCTTGAACGCCGGGGCGAGCGCGAACAGCGCCGCCAGCGCGGCCGCCGCGCGCAGGATGACGGCGCGCAGGCCCTCGCCCTTGCTGAGCTGAAACGCCCAGGCTGCGAACGCCAGCAACACCGCGCCGCCGAGCGCCGTGGCGAGCCCTGCGCCGCCCGTCTGTTGCGCGAGAACCCAGAGGAAATAGGCGGCGGCGGCGAAGACGGGAAACGCCAGCGCCTGCTTGAAGATTTTCATCCAGGCGCCGGGCTTCGGCAGGCGCCTGCCGAGGGCCGGCGCGAACGAGACGACGAGATAGGGCGCCGCGAGGCCGAGGGCCATGGCGATGAAAATCGCCATGCCCCACGCGGCGGGCAGCATGACGGCGGCGCCCATCGGCGCTGAGAGGAGCGGACCGATGCAGGGCGCGGCCACCAGGACGGCGAGCGCGCCCGTGAAAAATGCGCCGAGGTCTCCGCTTTTTGACGCGAGCCCTGCTCCGGCTCCTTGCAGGTTCTCGCCGATCTCGAAGACGCCGGAAAGGTTGAGGCCCACCAGAAAAAGGACGTAGGCGGAAAGAGCGACGATTACCGGCGACTGGAGGTGAAAGCCCCAGCCAAGCTGTTCGCCCCCGGCGCGCAGCGCGAGGAGCGCGCCGCCGATTGCTGCAAAGGTTGCAACGACGCCCGTCGTGTAAAGCACGCCGTGCCGCCGCGCCGCGCCGACGCCCGCGCCTTGGGCGCTGTTCATCAGCGAGGCCGCCTTGATGAAAATGACCGGAAAGACGCACGGCATGACGTTTAGGAGAACGCCGCCGAAAAACGCCGCTGCGAGGAGAAGGCCGAGATTGCCGCCCGCGGCGCCGGAAGCGCGGCCGGCGTTGTCCGACGAGCCCGCAATGGCGGGGGCGAGCGCGTCCTCGCGAGAGGCGGCGAGCGCATAGCCGCGCGGCGGCGCGCCGCTTTCCGCCGCGACTTCAGCGATGACGCCGCTCAGCGTTTCGATCCCGTCCGCACCATAGGCGAAGCCCGGCGCCATCGAGACGGTTATCCGCCCCTCTGCGATCGAGATGACCTGTTCGGCGGCCGGTTCGATCAAGCCCTCCGCTTCCGGAAAGAAAAACAGCGGCTGCTTTGGTTCGGCGCCTGAAAATCCTTCGGGCGCGTCGAGCGACAGGATCAGACGATCGGGCCGCGCGGCGAAGACCGCGTCCCCCGACAGGGCTTCGGGGGCGGCTGCGCGCGCCGCCGCGACAAGCGCTGCGCCGGCCGGGTCGGCGTCGGCTAGCGGCGCAACCGGCATTGCAAGCGTGAAAGCGCCCTCCTCGGGCACGCAGATTTCCTCGCAGATCAGCCAGGTGGCGTCGACGCTGATCTCGGCCGCAGCTCCCGTCGCGACGCTGTCGTCCACGCTGACGGGGACCAAGAATACGGGCGCGCCATGGTGGCCGAAATTGGCGAGGGGGCCGACCGGGATTCTCTCCGGAGTCGGATAGACGACCTCGCCGGCCGAAAACCCTTCCGGCAGGCGCCACCGCAGATCGAGGGCGAGGCCGGAATCGCCGGGGTTTTTCCAGTAGACATGCCAGCCGGGCTCGAGTTTCTGGGAAAAGGCCAGCCAAGTCGTCCGACCGGGGACGAACGCGGCGTGCTCGGCGCGGAAAATGCTCGAGGCGTATTCCGTATCGACGCGATTGCTCGAGGCGGCGAAGGCCGGCCCAATGAAATTGGTTGCAAGCAGCGCGCAGAGGCTCGCACAAATTCCGAAGAGTTTCGTCATGCGCGCTCCCTTAGCCCGGCTCCGGCTTCTGCGAAATGACCACGGGAGCCGATTTGCGACCCCTCTCCGAGATGTGAGCGCTCGTTAGCGCGCAAAGCACGCGAAAGGCCGCAGGCCTTCATTTGTCGCGGCGAGCCGGCCTCGCGCCTCGCCCTAGCTGAGCTGTACGGGCTCGAGCAGTTTCTCCTCCGTCAGATTAAACCGCTTGAGGCGGCGCTGCATCAGGAGACGCCAGTTGCTGAGCGACATCAGCTGAGCGTAGAGCACAGGCAGAACGCCGGACTTGTTCAACGCAACGATCTTGTCGTCGGATAGTGATTTCAGCGCCTGCTCGTCGACGCCGAAATACTGCGCGAAGACTTTCTGTTCGTTCGAGCCCTGGGGCGTGTATTGCGCCGTCTGGCCCATGATGAGATTCAGGGGCTGGAGTTCCTGCATCATGCGCGCGGTGAGCTGGCGGTCCTGTTCGTACTGCTTGCAGAATTCGATCGCCTGTTTGGTCGCCTCGCTCGATTCGCCGCTCGCGTCGAAAAAGGGCGCGTCGCCGCCCGTCGTGACGCCCTCATAGTCGGCGTCTATTACGATCGCCATGCGTTCGCCGCTCGTTT
>CAZBOC010000246.1:0-4622 GCA_964493225.1 uncultured Caulobacterales bacterium
CGTCTTCATCGCAGGCGTCATGGAACATATTGAGGAGGCCGGCGTTCATTCCGGCGACAGCGCCTGTTCCCTGCCGCCCTATACGTTGCCCGAAGCGACGGTCCGCGCCCTTGAAGACCAGACGCGTTCGCTCGCGCTGGCGCTCGGCGTCGTCGGCCTGATGAATGTTCAGTACGCCATCAAAAATGACGATGTCTACGTCCTCGAGGTCAATCCGCGCGCGTCGCGGTCGGTCCCGTTCGTCGCCAAAGCGATCGGCGCGCCGATCGCACGCATCGCGGCGAAGGTCATGGCGGGCGAAAAGCTCGCTGCGATGGCGCTGCCCTCGTCGACGCCGCCGCACCTGGCGGTGAAGGAGGTCGTCTTTCCCTTCGCCCGTTTTCCAGGCGTTGATCCGGTCCTCGGGCCGGAAATGCGCTCGACCGGCGAGGTTATGGGTCTGGACCGGGACTTCGACCGGGCGCGGGCGAAAAGCCTCCTCGGGATCGGGGCCAAACTTCCGCTGGAGGGCTGTGTCTTCATCTCCCTCAGGGACAACGACAAGCCGTTGATGCTGAACGCCGCCCGAAAGCTGATCGACATGGGCTTTAGGATCATCGGCACACGGGGCACCGCAGCGTTCTTCAACTCCCGCGGGCTCGAGGTTTCGCCAATCAACAAGGTGCTTGAAGGCCGTCCGCACATTGTGGACGCCCTGAAAAACGGAGAGGTCCAGCTCGTTTTCAACACCACCGAGGGCGCCCAGTCGGTCAAGGATTCGCGCTCGATCCGCACGACCGCCCTCGCCCAGAAAATCCCTTGCATTACGACCGCGACAGGCGCGCGCTCAACCGTGCGGGCGATTGAGGCGATGCGCGCCGGCGCCCTTGAAGTGGCGCCGCTGCAGTCCTATTTTGCCTGATTGAGAAAAGCAGCGTGGCCGCCCCCGGGGCGCCGCCCGCGCTTTTTTCGCCTTTAAGGAGAGAAAGGACGGAACATGGATAAAGTTCCGATGACCAGAGCCGGTTATGATCGGCTTGAAGAGGAAATTCGACACCTGAAGAATGAGGAACGCCCGGCCGTCATACAGGCGATCGCGGAAGCGCGCGCCCATGGCGACCTTTCGGAAAACGCGGAATATCACGCCGCCAAGGAGCGCCAGGGCTGGATCGAGGGCCAGATCATCGAACTGGAAGACAAGTATACGCGCGCCGAGGTCATTGACGTCGCAAAGCTGAACGGAAGCGTCGTGAAATTCGGGGCCACCGTCAATCTGATTGATGAGGATACGGAGGAAGAGAAGCGCTGGCAGATCGTCGGCGATTACGAAGCCGATGTAAAGGCCGGCAAGATCTCGATTTCCTCTCCGATCGCGCGCGCGCTGATCGGCAAGGAAGAAGGCGACTCGGTGGAGGTCGCCGCCCCCGGCGGCGCGCGCATTTACGAGATCGCAAAGGTGATTTTCAAATAGAAATGGCTGCCAGCGGCGGGCCGCAAGAGACCCCGCGGGCCGGGGAGGCTCCCCTGCGCTTCGGAGGCGGAGGCGACGGACGGTCTTGGGTCCAGGCCGTCGGCCGCGGCCTGCGCAAGCGCTGTCCTGAATGCGGGCGCGGCGAGATGTTTTCCGGGTACGCCAAAACCGCGGCGACTTGCGGGCATTGCGCTCTCGATCTGACCGGCCACCGCGCCGACGACGCCCCGCCCTATCTCACGATCATGCTGGTCGGCCATGTGGCGATCCCCCTGGCGCTCGCGGCGAAACAGATCTTCGACCCGCCGCTCTCCGTGCAATTCGCGTTCTGGACGCCGGCCATCCTGCTCGCGACGTTCTGGCTGCTGCCGATCACGAAAGGCGCGATGGTGGGCCTGCAATGGGCGAACCGGATGCACGGCTTCGCCGGCGCGGACGCCGACCCGAAAGCAGACGCCTGACAACGCCGGCCCTTTCGCCTTGACTTTGGAGAGCTCGACGCTACGGTCGCGCGCTGAAATCGAAACCGGGACGCGCCCGGATCCGACAGGAGCGACGGCCCATGGCCAAACCGACCACCATCAAGATCCGCCTGAATTCGACGGCCGATACGGGTTACTTCTACGTGACGAAGAAGAACACGCGGACCATGACGGAAAAGCTCGTCATGAAAAAGTACGACCCTGTCGCGCGCAAGCACGTTGATTTCAAAGAAGGCAAGATCAAGTAACGTCCACCGGTCACCAGGGACAGTCGACGCCGCCTCGGGCTCCGAGGCGGTTTTGTTCGATTACGCCGCGCTCTGGATGACCCGGTTCCGTCCTGACGTTTTCGCTTCATAGAGCGCTTCGTCGGCCCGCTTGATCAGCTTCTGAGCCGTATCGTCCTTCGGCCCGTCCTCCGAACTCGCAATCCCGATGGAGACCGTGACCTTGAGAACGTCGCGGCCGCCGTTCAGGAAGATCTCCTGGGCTTCGACCTCCTGGCGCAAGCGTTCGGCGACGAGCCCGGCGAACCTTTTGTCCGTATCCGGCATGGCCACGAGGAATTCCTCACCGCCGTAACGGCAGGCAAGGTCGATGCCGCGCACGGACGACCGGATCCGCTCGGCGAATTCCTGGAGCACTTTGTCCCCCGCGTCGTGGCCGTAAGTGTCATTGACGGCCTTGAAATAGTCGAGATCCATCACGAGGATCGACAAGGGACGACCGGTCCAGAACGCGCGGTCGAACATTGCCGACAGATGGCTCGCCAGATAACGGCGGTTATAAAGGCCCGTCAATTGATCAGTAACCGCCATTTCTAGGCTCGCCTGAAATGAGGAGCGAAGCTGGTCGATATACCGCTTACGGCGGATCTGCGTCGACACGCGCGCGAAAAGCTCGTTCGGTTCGATCGGACGCGTCAGATAATCGCTGACCCCGATGTCGAGCGCGCGTACGAGCTTGCGCGTGTCCGCGCTGCGCACGATCGCGAGGACCGGCGTCATGCGGGTCTCCTCGAACGAACGTATGGAAGAACACAACCGCAAGGGATCGGCCGTCTCAAGCCCCATATTGATGACGACGAGATCGAAATCACCAGTCTTCACGCGGCTGAGCGCGACTTCCGGCTCGGTCTCCGCGGAAATCTGATAGCCGTCACCGAGCGCAGCCTCGATCCGTTCGGCCTGCTCGCCCTGGTCGTCTATGATGAAGATGCGCGCGTCATCCCAGATGGTGTCGTCATAGGTGATGTCGATCTGGTCGACGACGCCGAGCCCTTTGCCGGTCGCATATCGCATACGCAATTCGTCGGTCATCATTTTCAGGCGCGACAGCCCGCGCACGCGTGCGAACAACGCCACGTCCTCGACCGGCTTCGTCAGAAAATCGTCCGCACCCGCTTGAAGACCGGCGACGCGGTCCCCCTGCTGATCGAGCGCGGTGACCATGACGATCGGAATATGCGCCGTATCCGGATCGGATTTGATGATCTTGCACGCGTCAAAGCCGTCCATGCCGGGCATCATGACGTCGAGCAGGATGATGTCCGGTTTTTCCGATTTCGCCTTGTCGACCGCCTCCTGGCCCGACAAGGCGGTCAGGACGTCGAAATATTCCGCGCGGAGCTTGGCTTCGAGCAGCTTTACGTTCGGTTCCAGGTCATCGACGACCAGTACGCGCGCCGTCATGGGGGCCCCGCCGGTTCAGTTACACAAGACAGGCGTTAAACCTAATCCAAATATCTTTTCACTTTCTCAAGAAACCCCGAGACCGAAATCGGTTTGGCGATATAATCCTCGCAACCGCCCGCCCGTATGCGGTCCTCGTCGCCCTTCATCGCGAAGGCCGTCACGGCGATGACGGGAATCGCCGCGGTTACGGGATCCTCCTTGATTTCCGCCGTGACCTGAAGGCCGGAGACTTCAGGAAGCTGAATATCCATCAGGATAAGATCAGGACGGTGCCGGCGGGCGAGCGAAATGGCTTCGGGTCCCGTGCGCGCCTGGAGCGTCGCGTAGCCGTGCGCCTCCAGAAGATCGTGGAACAGCTTCATGTTGAGATCATTATCCTCGACGATAAGGACCGTCTTGAGCGTCGCGGAATAGTCGATCTTTTCCATCGCTGACATAATAAGCCTTTATAGCCTTTGATGACGAGGCATGCGGATCAGGCGCGACGCCATTTCGACGCAAAGGTCTTAATCGAGTGTTTATGCTGAAAGCGATCGCCGGATTTCGCCACAACTTTTACGAAAGCCACTCTGCAAGTGTCTGAAATCGAGACATTTTCCGCCCTCTGCCGCTCTTGCCTGGGAATCGGGGATCCCTCGCGCACGCGCTGTCCGCACTGCGCTTCGGCGCGAATCGTCCGCCATGACGACCTCGCGGACCTCGCCATCGCGCATCTTGATTGCGACGCGTTCTACGCCGCGGTCGAAAAGCGCGACGATCCGAGCCTCGCCGACAGGCCCGTCATCATTGGCGGCGGCCGGCGCGGCGTCGTCGCGACAGCCTGTTACGTCGCGCGCACCTATGGCGTGCGCTCCGCCATGCCGATGTTCAAGGCGCTGCAAGCCTGCCCTCAGGCCGTCGTCATCAGGCCAGACATCGCGAAATACGCCGCCGTCTCACGACAGATCCGCGCGATGATGCAAGCCCTGACGCCGCTCGTCGAGCCGCTCTCGATCG
>CAZBOC010000247.1:0-4609 GCA_964493225.1 uncultured Caulobacterales bacterium
GGCCTTCATGGGTTACGTTCTGCCTTGGGGACAGATGTCCTTCTGGGGCGCGACCGTGATCACCAATCTGTTCAGCGCGATTCCGATCATCGGGCAGGACGTCACGACGTGGCTGTGGGGCGGATACTCCGTAGACAATCCGACGCTGACGCGCTTTTTCAGTCTTCACTACCTGATGCCGTTCGCGATCGCAGGCGTCGTCGTTCTTCACGTCTGGGCGCTGCACGTTCCCGGCAACAACAATCCGTCGGGCGTAGAAGTGAAGGACGTCAAGAAGGACACGGTTCCGTTCCACCCCTATTACACGGTCAAGGACGGTTTTGCGATCGCGGCTTTCCTCGTTCTGTTCGCGGCCTTCGTGTTCTTCAATCCGAACGCCCTCGGCCACCCGGATAATTACATTCCGGCGGACCCGCTCGTGACCCCGGCCCATATCGTTCCGGAATGGTACTTCCTGCCGTTCTACGCCATTCTTCGGGCCATCACCTTCGACATCGGTCCGATTTCGTCGAAGCTCGGCGGCGTGATCGCCATGTTCGGATCGATCCTCGTGCTCTTCGTCCTGCCCTGGCTGGATACCTCCAAGGTGCGTTCGATGCGCCATCGGCCCGTCGCTCGTCTCTGGTTCGCGCTTTTCGTGATCGCCTGCATCGCGCTCGGCTATCTCGGCGGGCAGCCGGCGGAGGGCGTCTATGTGGCTTTCGCGCAGATCGCGACGGCCTACTATTTCGCCTTTTTCCTGATCATCCTGCCTCTGCTGGGCGTGCTCGAGACCCCCACGCCGATGCCGAAATCGATTTCCGAGGCGGTGGTCAAACAGGCGAAGCCGGCGGTCACCGGCATGACCGGCGGCCAGGCTTCGCCGGCGCCGGCGGAGTAGGAAAGGGGTAGGTCATGAAAATGTTCCGCATCACGGCACTCGCCTTCGGCGTCGCGTTCGCCGCCGCTCCAGCCTTAGCGGCGGGGGGCGAGACCAAAAAGAACAAGAGCGTCGACTGGCACTTTTCAGGTCCCTTCGGCACTTTCGATCAGGACGCGCTGCAACGCGGCTTTCAGGTGTACCGCACCGTCTGCTCGAGCTGCCACGGCATGGAGCTCCTGTCATTCCGCAATCTCGGTCAGCCGGGCGGTCCCTATTATCTTGAGAGCTGCCCCGAGGGCGTTCCGGAGACGGTCGATTGTTCGAACCCGAATGAAAATCCGATCGTCAAGGCGGTCGCCGCCGAATATCAGATCGAAGACGGTCCGGATGATTACGGCGACATGTACATGCGGCCGGGCCTTCCTTCGGACCGGTTTCCCTCGCCCTATCCGAACGACGCCGTCGCGCGGCTGGCCAACGGAGGGGCGATGCCGCCCGATCAGTCGCTTATCGCCAAGGCGCGCCCGGACGGCCCCGATTACATCTACAGCCTTCTAACCGGCTACGAGCCCACGCCCGAGACCGTGACGATCGCGCCAGGCCAGTATTATAATCCCTATTATCCCGGCGACATGTCCCAGAACCTCAAGCCGGAATATCTCGACGAGGAAGGCCATCCCAAAAAAGGCGTCGACGTCCCCTATGGCGGCGTTCTGGCGATGGCGGCCCCGCTCGTCGACGGCATCGTCGATTACGCCGACGAGGACACGCCGGAAACGGTCGAACAATACGCCAAGGACGTGACCGAGTTCCTGATGTGGGCGGCCGAGCCCAAGCTTGAAGTCCGCAAGCGGCTCGGGATCATTTCGGTCGGTTATCTCCTGATCCTGACAGGCATTCTCTACTGGTCCTATCGCGAGATCTGGTCGAAGGTCCGCCACTAGACCGCGGGCCCCGACCCATGTCTTACTAAAGCCGCAGCCTCGTTGCTGCGGCTTTTTTCAGGCGTTGACGAATGGCGGAGACGGATTCTTCAATCGATGCGGCGGTGGCGATTTGCGGGGCGCACCTTATGGTGGCGTTCGCCGACGCGCGCTACGAGGCTTCCGAGGAAGGACGTTTCCTCGCCACGGTCGCCAACGAGCCCGGCGTTCGCGCGATCGACGCCGCCGCCATTTCAGCGAGCTATAACGAACTCGAAGCCGCCTTCCGAGAAGATTACGCGGCCGCGGCGGATCGCGTAGTTGCAGCGCTTGCGGCCCTCGATCCGCAGGGCGAGACCGCCGCTCTCGCGCGCATGGCCGCGCGCCGCGCGATCGTCGCCGACCAGCGGCTGCGGCCGCAGGAGGAAAGCGCGCTCCAGCGAATCGCTGCGGCCATGGGCCTTGAAAAGGATGCGCTCTAGATGGCCGGCAAGCGGGTTCTCGGCGTGATCGGCGGTTCGGGCGTCTACGCCATCGACGCCCTTGGCGACGTCGAGGAGATCGTCGTCGACACTCCCTGGGGAGCGCCCTCGGACAGATTCGTTCGCGGCGTTTTGAACGGCGTCGAGACCGTGTTCCTCGCGCGCCATGGCCGCGGCCACGCCCTGACGCCGTCGGCGATCAATTATCGCGCCAATATCGACGCCCTGAAGCGCCTCGGCGCAACCGACGTTTTGTCCGTTTCCGCCTGCGGATCGTTTCGCGAGGATCTGCCGCCGGGGTCTTTCGTCATCGTCGATCAGTTCATCGACCGTACGAGCCAGCGCCCGAACAGCTTTTTCGGTCCGGGTTTCGTCGCCCATGTCTCCATGGCCGATCCGGTTTGCGCTCGTCTCGGCGACGCGCTGGAGAAGGCTTGCGCGGCGGAAGGCGTCGGCGTCCGGCGCGGTGGGACCTATCTTTGCATCGACGGACCGCAATTTTCGACCCGCGCCGAGTCCCACCTCTACCGCAGCTGGGGCGCGGACGTCATCGGCATGACGAACATGCCCGAGGCCAAGCTCGCGCGCGAGGCGGAGCTGCCTTACGCGACGCTCGCCATGGTCACCGATTTCGATTGCTGGCGTCAGGAGGAAGACGCCGTCGAAGTCTCCAACATCCTTGAAGTGATGGCCTCGAACACGCAAAAGGCCCGGCGCGTCGTTGCGGCCGCCGCCGCGCTCCTCGGCCCAGAGCGCGCGCCGGGCTCTCAGGGCATCGAAACCTGCCTCGATTTCGGCGTCATCACCGACAAGGCGGCCCGCGATCCGGCGCTTGTGGAAAAACTGCAGGCGGTCGCGGGTCGGTATCTCGACAACCACTAAAACCGCAAAGCCGGTGTTAAGGCTCTCCCCTGTAGACAAAAGGGAGATGGGCCGGATTTCGAGGATCTTCGCGGTCGGAACCGCCGCTGCGGCGGCCGTGTTCAACGCCGCCTTGGCGGGCGGGGCGCGCTTCGCGCCGCCGTCGCACTCCCAAGCGCTCGCCGCCGTTCAGGCTCGGATCACCGGCGAGGCCGAGGAAAGCTATTTTTTCGACGCGACCGTCGATCCTGAGCGCCGCCGGAGCTTCCCGCTCGACGTCCAGCTCCTGAAATGTTCGTGGAACGGCGACCGACGCGTTCCCAGGCCGAGTTTCGGAGTCGTCGCACGCCAGGGTTACGACTGCGTCGTAGAGATTTTTCCCGCCGCGCAACCGAATTTCCGCGTATACGGATTTTTCTATCATACGGGGCTCGACTGGGCCTATTACGGCGCGCTCGGCGAAGCCTTCGTCGTCCAGGTCGACCGTTACGACACCGGCCTCATCAAGAGCCGTCAGACGGCGCGCGAGGGATCCGAACTGTATCGCGGACAGCCTCTGGGGCCGGTCCTCCTGAAAGACCCTTACGAGGATATTCTGGACGCCTATCTGCCGCCGCCTCTCGGCTTCGAGCGCGGGCCCGGGGTCAGGCGTTGAAGCGGAACAGCATCACGTCGCCGTCCCGGACGATATAGTCCTTGCCTTCAAGGCGCATCTTGCCGGCCTCCTTTGCGCCCTGCTCTCCGCCGAGGGCCAAGTAGTCGTCATAGGTGATGGTCTCGGCGCGGATGAAGCCGCGCTCGAAATCGGTGTGAATGACGCCGGCCGCCTGGGGCGCGGTCGCGCCGACGCGCACGGTCCAGGCGCGCGCCTCCTTCGGACCCGCGGTGAAATAGGTCTGCAGGCCGAGGAGTGCGTAGCCCTCGCGGATCAGACGGTTGAGGCCAGGCTCTTCAAGGCCCAGCGTCTCCAGATATTCCGCCTGCTCTTCATCATCGAGCTGGGCGAGTTCGGCTTCGATCCGCGCCGAGATGACGACGGCGGCCGCGCCTTCCTCTTGCGCCTTCTTTTCAACCAGCGCCGAATGGGGGTTGCCTTCCGGGGCGGACGCCTCGTCGACATTGGCGACGAAGAGAATCGGCTTGGAGGTGAGAAGCTGCAGGCCCCTCCAGGCCCTTTCATCGTCAGGCTCGATCTCGACCGCGCGCGCCGGGCGGCCTTCGCGCAGCGCCTCCAGCGCCTTGTCGACGAGCGCGAGCTCGGCTTTCGCGTCCTTGTCCTGACCCTTGGCTTTCTTCTCAAGATTGACCCGCCGCTTTTCGAGGCTTTCAAGGTCGGCGAGCATCAATTCCGTTTCGACGATCTCGAAATCCGCAATCGGGTCAATCCGGCCGGAAACGTGGGTGATGTCGTCGTCCTCAAAGCAGCGCAGAACATAAACGACCGCGTCGACCTCGCGGATGTTGGCGAGGAACTGGTTGCC
>CAZBOC010000248.1:0-4597 GCA_964493225.1 uncultured Caulobacterales bacterium
AATTCCGCATGGGCGTTCGCTGCGCGCGGATCATAGAGATGCCGGACACGCATCATTCGATGCACCGCAGTCATCCGGCGGAAACGCTCGCTTTCGTTCGTGCATTTCTCGCCACCGCGCACTGTCCATCGAAGCAACCTTGAGCGCTGGCGTGTCTCGCAGTCGGCGCGAGTCTTTGGGATGACCAAGACAGACTATTCACCGAGCTTTATCAGCCTGGTGAATGCGGCTCAAACAGAAAATCATCCACTGTTTGATATCTGCGCCAACATAGATGGCGGCGCAAGGGGCAGCGAACGTCAGCTTTTGGCGAGTTCTCGCCGCTACGGTCAAAACTGGCCCAAAACGGCCCCTGAGCAATGCAGCGCTCGCCGACCTGAAACCGTGAAACAGCTTTTCCGTATCGCCACCAACAAATATTCAACCAAAGTCGCTTGTTCGACCTAAGCACGATCTGCCCCACCTCAAAAGTGGTTGGGAGTAACGAACAGTGTTAGAAACACCTTGGAGTGACGTTAGGTGTGCACATGAAAAAGCGCTATCTGGTTTTATTGTCGTCTGTCGCGCTAGTCGGCCTTCTGCGCATAAGTGGATCACCTGCTCCTGTAGTGCCAGAAATCAGCGATAGAGCAAGGCAACTTGCGGTAACGTCGATAATTGTTGATGGGCACAATGATATTCCTCACTGGGTTCATAAATATGGGTTCGACCTGGGTAGCGCCATCGACAATGATCGTTCAATAGACGCCGAATGGATCTGGGTATATGGAGAACGATTTACGGTCCCAACTAGTCAGACCCTCCGTACACACTCGGACTTGGACCGCATGGAACAGGGCGCTCTAGATGCGCAATTCTTTTCAATATTTGTTCAACCTATAATTGGTGTTTCTTCAGAAAAACTGAGAGATGAGGCACATCTGATCATTCAAAAAATGAATGATCAGATCAGTAGACACGAAGACCGCATCATATTGGCATGTACACCAGAGGATGTTCGATGGGCTTTCTCAAACGGTCTCATCGCAGCGATGTATGGATTGGAAGGCGGTCACGCGATTTCAGACTTAAAGGACGTACGGGACTACCGCGAGGCTGGCATAAGATACGTCACCATCGCCTGGGCTGTTTCGAACAAGTGGGCGGGATCATCTAGTGACCGCGGCCGGTCTGAGGGCTTAAGCCCAAACGGGAGAAAGTTAGTAAATGAGTTGAATGATCTTGGAGTAATCATCGATGTCTCTCACATCTCAGATGTTGCATTCTGGCATGTGTTAGACGAGACGCGGGCACCGATAATTGCATCGCATTCATCTGTTAGAGCGCTCGTCGATAGCGAACGTAATCTCTCGGACAAAATGCTTCGAGCAGTGTCTGAAAATGGTGGCGTCGTAATGATTAACTTTGGTGGAATAGCGGTAGATCCCAGAAAAAATTCCAATGCGGCCTTGGCACTAGATGTCACTCGGCACTGGGGATTTTCAGACCCGTCCATTGCGCAAGTTGCCGACCACATTGCGCACGCTGTCAAGATTGCCGGAATCGACCATGTTGGTCTGGGGTCAGATTTTGATGGGACCCTGTTTTTACCAGCCGGTCTGAAAGACGTATCTGGATATCCTAGACTTGTTCATTCATTGATCGACAGAGGTTTCTCGGAGCGCGATATCAAGAAGATACTTGGAGAGAATAGTCTGCGTGTGATGGCTGATGTTCAAAGCAGATCGTTGCAAGATATGGAATCCTGTATTTCATACTGAACAAAAACAATAGCTGCCAACGCCAGCAGGTCGGCGGAAACGGACGTCCCCCAACTCGATACGGAACACGTACCCTCTGAGAGTCCTAAATTCGCCCCAAGTAAGACGCTCGATAACCCAAGTTGACCGTCCACTTTTGGCGAGAAACCGCCATCGAATTCAAACTGAGACACTCCCCGCAGCGCTTGTTGGCGAGTTGTTCAGGGATTGCCGGCATGCTGGCCACGTCACGCTCGCGAACACGGATCCCATGGCCCATCGACACACCAGACGACAGATCCTGCACTGGCCGGGCGCCTTCGGCCTCGCCGCAATCGCCGGATGCGCGAAACGGGGGCGAGAGCGGGATCTCCCGTCCCCCGGCACCCCGCGCGCGTCCGGTTTTCGCCTGCCGCTGGAATCGGACCGCCATGAACGCACCTTCATGCAGTGGCCGGCCCTGCCGCGTTCGCGCGACCCGTCGCGCGCCGCCGCGCTGCAGCGCGCGGTGGCGAAGCTCGCGCGCGCCATCGCCAAATTCGAGCCGGTCGTCATGATCGGCGAGGCCGCGGAAGCCGGGCGCATCGCCGAACTCGTCGGAGACGCGGCCGCGCACTGGACCTTCCCGACGAACGGGCCGTGGTCCCGGCACAGCGGACCGGTGTTTCTCGTCGGCCCCGACGGCTCGCTGGGCGTCGCGGACCTCAACTTCAATGGCTGGGGCGAGAAGAAGCCTTTCCGCCACGACGCGCAGATCGCCTACCGGATCGCCCGCGAGACCGGCGCCCGCCATTTCGACTGCGGCCTCGTCGGAGGCGGCGGCGGCGTCGAGACCGACGGCGCAGGCACGCTCGTCGCCCATGAGAGCTCGTGGCTCGGGAGCAAACGGAACGGGCGCGACCGCGACGCGATTGAGAAAAAACTGCTCGACGCCCTCGGCGCGGAGAAAATGATCTGGGCTCCGGGGCTCGCCGGCGCGGACGGGACGGATTTTCATATCGACGCCCTCGCCCGGTTCGTCAGTCCCGGCAGGGTGCTGATCCAGCTTCCCGAGCGGCGGAACGAACGCGATCCCTGGTCCCGCGCGGCTTACGAAACCTATGAAATCCTCAAGCGCTCGACCGGCGCCGACGGGGCGCCCATCGAAATCGTCGCCGTCGCCGAGCCGCGCAATTCTCGATCATCGGATGAAAACTTTGCTGCGCGCTACGTGAATTACTATGTCTGCAACGGCGCGGTAATCGCTGCGCATTTCGGGGACGATCAAACCGACATTCAGGCGCGGGCGACATTGGAATATCTCTACCCTGCCCGGAACGTTGTTATGCTGAACATCGACGCCATCGCCGCGGCCGGCGGCGGGGCGCATTGCGCGACGCGACAGCAGCCCGCGGCGTCGACCGCCTGAGCCGCCGTCACAGAATCGACAGGAGGCAGATCGCGTCCTGCGGCGCGGGATGCGCGGCGGCGCGGGCGACATCGCCGCCGGTGAAAAAGTATCCGCAACACGCGGCGAGCGAAAACAGGGCGGCGGCTGCGTAAACCAGCAGAACTCTCGGCATGCTGTCCATTATAATCTCTCCACAAATTACCTTGTGACGGCGGTTGCGATCGCGCAACTCTCCTGTCCGGACGAATGGGTCGTCCGGCCGCCGCCGGGGAAGCAAGAATGCTTGGCGGATGCGTGGCGCCGTCAGGCGCCGCGCTCCAGGTCGCGAAAGGCCTTGCGCAGACCGTATTCGTCGGAAGTCACCGCCCGCTCCATTTCGCCGACACGCGCGTCGAGCGCGCGGAAACGGTGCTTAAGCTCCGAAAAGGTCGCCTTCGGCTTGACGGAGAAGGTGCGCCAGAAACGTTCTTCTTCCGGCGTGCGATAGACCGGCGCGCCATGGTCGGCCTTCATCAGCCATGCGGCGAGGAGATAGCCGAATAATGAAAGCGGTCCGAAAAATAGAAAGGAGGCGATGAAGCCGAGACGCACGAGGGTCGCGTCCCAGCCATAGAACCGGGCTATTCCGGCGCAAACGCCTGCAATCTTCTTGTTGCGGACGTCTCGCGTCAGACGGTGGAAGTTCGGTCCCGGCCCCGGCTCGCCCGCATGATACTGGTAGCGGTCGCGGTCGCGGCCGCGCCAGTGGTGATGGTGGTGGTGATAATGGCGGTCAGGCATTCGGACGCTCCCTGTAGTCCTCGCGCCAGTTCGGCGCCTCCTTGTCGAGGATCGTCTCCAACGCGTCGACGCGGTGCTCGAGGCGCTGCGCCGTTCGCCAGAGATCGTCGACGAGGCGCTCATCGTCCGTTGACAGAGATTTTGTCTTCCGCCATTCGACCAGGTAATGCATGATCGTGGCGGGCAGCCCGACGACGACGATCGCGACGACTGCGACTATGAACGGTCCTTCCATTGGCTACGCCCCTTTCCTCAAGATTTACGACCGCGGATCCACGCGCTCTGACACGCGCTTCTTGAGCGCTTCGAGTTCGGCGTTCACCTCGTCTTCCGATTCCAGTTCGCGGAACTCCTGTTCAAGCGTCTTGGGTCTGCCGTTCGGCGATTGTCCGAGTGCGTAACTTTCCGCCTCGGCTTCAAGCTCGTCGACCTTGCGTTCGTAGCGTTCATAGCGCTCCATCGCTTCATCGATGCGTCCGTCATAGACTTGGCGGTTGATCCTGATGCTGTCCTTGGCCGTCATGCGGCGCATCTCGAGGGAGCGCTGTTTGGCCCTCGCTTCCTTGAGCTTGGCCTGCAGTTTCTCAAGATCGTCATTGGCCTTGTCGAGGCTTTCGTCGATGGCCTTGAACTCGCGTTCAAAGAGCCCGGCCATCTCCTCGGCCTTGCGCTTCGCGGCGATCGCGCC
>CAZBOC010000249.1:0-4563 GCA_964493225.1 uncultured Caulobacterales bacterium
TCTATGCGGAGAATTTCGGCGCCCAGCGGCTCTATGCGCGCCACGGGTTTGAGAAAATCCACCAGTACCATTACATGGTCGGTTCGCACCCGGATGATGAATGGATCATGAAGCGCCGCCTTTGAACGCGCCCCGGGGGCGCGGTCAGGGCGCGCGGCCTCAGGCGCGCGGCGGGACGAACGCGCCGCGCCAGGCCTCGCAGCTGAAGCGTTTCTCTCCGCTGACGGCGTGCTGCTGGACTGTCCATTCGTCCGCGCTCGCCGCTTTCAGGAAGCACACCACGATCCGTTCGCCCGTCGGGTTCTCGCCCCTTTCGAAAAGGATCGCGTCGCCGCCGACTTCGGGCGGGCGCGCTGGGTCGGCCCAGACGATTTCGCCTGCGCGGAAGCGCGGCGCCATGACCGCGTCCGGCGCGTAAAGGCCGAACAGCTTCGCCGCGTTCTCGAATTGCGGGGCCGGGGGTCTGCGGTCGATCGGCGCCCGGTCGCGCCGCAGCATCCAGACGCCGTTCCCGAGCGTTTCCGCCTCGAAAATCGGCGCGCCCGGACCGAGGAATTGCGCCTCCTCCTCGCGCAGCCCGCCCGCCGCGGCGACGCCGGGCGGCTGGCGGCCGAGATAAGCCGCGATTTTCTCCGCCTCATGGAATTTCAATTGACGCTGACCGGAAAGGAGCCGCGTAATCGCCGACTTGTCGAGGTTCAGCGCCCGCGCCATGCCGGCGCGCGTCTTGCTCGGATCGCGCTCAAGAGCTTCCAAAATCCAGTCGGTGGGGGAGGACATGATGCAACCATGTCGAGTGTTTTTCCGAAAATCGATGGCTAAAAGAGCAACCTGACGGGGGCTTTCGTTGCGCTAGGGGCAACGATCGCCTATCGCTTGAGGGCGGCGCTTCCCCCGGGGATCGACCGCTGAGGGGGTGTTTCGAAGGAGGCGCGCGATGAGCGACGCGCAGGGCGCTACCGGCGCGCAGATTGAAACCCGGCTGGCGCGGATCGAACGCCGCATCGAGATGATCCACGCTGACCTTGCCGCGCTGGCAGGGGTCGCCGCGCGGCTGAAGCTGATGGCTGAGAGCGCCCGCGCCACGGAGGGCGCTCGCGGCGAGGCGCTCGACGCGATCGCCGCGCGGCTCGACCGTCTCGAGGGGCTCTGGCGCGGCGCGCCTCCTTCGACGGGCTCCGGCGAGGACTGAGGCCGCTCTCCTCCGCGCGCACCCCCGCCCGCGACATCACCCATGGTGGAAAGTCGGACGAAAGGGGTTTAAATCCCGCGCGAGACGATGAAAACGGATTGATACGCTTATGAGCGACACGCGCATCATCAAGGTCAATGGCGAGGAAATTGAAGTGGCGTCAAACCTGACGCTGCTCCAGGCCTGCGAGGCGGCGGGAGAGGAGATCCCGCGCTTTTGCTACCACGAGCGCCTTTCGGTCGCCGGCAATTGCCGCATGTGCCTGATCGAGGTGAAGGGCGGGCCGCCCAAGCCCGTCGCCTCCTGCGCCCAGAACGTGCGCGATTTGCGCCCCGGCCCCGACGGCGCGCCGCCGGAGCTGTTCACCAATACGCCGATGGTCAAGAAGGCGCGCGAAGGGGTGATGGAATTCCTGCTGATCAACCACCCCCTCGACTGTCCGATCTGCGACCAGGGCGGGGAATGCGACCTCCAGGACCAGGCCGTCGCCTATGGTCGCGACGGCTCGCGCTTTGAAGAGAACAAGCGCGCGGTTGAAGAAAAATACATGGGTCCCCTGATCAAGACGATCATGACCCGCTGCATCCAGTGCACGCGCTGCGTCCGCTTCGCGACCGAGATCGCGGGCGTCGACGACCTCGGCCTCGTCAATCGGGGCGAAAATGCGGAGATCACGACCTATCTCGAAAAAGCCGTCGAGAGCGAGCTGACGGGCAATCTCATCGACGTCTGCCCGGTAGGTGCGCTGACGTCGCGGCCTTACGCCTTCAACGCCCGGCCCTGGGAGCTGACGAAAACCCAGACGATCGACGTCATGGACGCGGTCGGCTCGAACATCCGCGTCGATACGCGCGGGCGCGAAGTCCTGCGCATTCTGCCGCGGCTCCATGAGGGCGTGAACGAGGAGTGGATTTCCGACAAGACGCGTTTCATCTGGGACGCGCTGCGCACGCAGCGTCTCGACAGGCCCTATATCCGCGAGTACGGCAAGCTGCGTCCCGCCCGCTGGGACGAGGCCCTTGACGCGGTCGCCGAGCGCCTGAAAGCAACGCCTGCGGAAAAAGTCGCCGCGATCGTCGGCGATCTCGTTTCCGCTGAAGCCGTGAAGGCGCTGAAGGACCTCATGGGCGCAATCGGAACCCCGCACCTCGACTGTCGCCAGGACGGGGCCGCCATCGACGCCGGCGCCGGCCGGGCGGGATATCTGTTCAATTCCGGGATCGCCGGGATCGAAACGGCCGACGCGATTCTCCTCGTCGGGACCAACCCGCGCGTTGAGGCGCCGCTCGTCAACGCGCGCATCCGCAAGGCCTGGCTTCGCAACGTCGATTTGCGCATCGGCATGATCGGCGCTCCCGCCGCGCTGACCTATGATGCGGAAATGCTGGGGGCCGGGCCGGAAACCCTGCACAAGCTCGCCGAAGGCGAGGGAGCGTTCTTCGAAGCGCTGAAGGCCGCCTCGAAGCCCGCGATCATTCTCGGCATGGGGGCGCTCGCCCGCAAGGACGGCGCCGCCGTTCTCGCCGCCGCGGCTTCGCTCGCGCGCGCCGTCGGCGCAGTGAAAGAAGGCTGGAACGGGTTCAACGTTCTGCACACGGCCGCCGCGCGCGTCGGCGCGCTCGATCTCGGCTTTCTTCCGGGCGAAGGCGGACGCGATCTTGACGCCATCCTTGAGGGCGCGCGCGACCGCGAGATCGAGATCGTCTACAATCTCGGCGCTGACGAAATCGATACGGCGCGTTTCGGCGGCGCCTTCGTCGTCTATCAGGGCCACCATGGCGATGCGGGCGCGAAGAAAGCGGACGTCATCTTCCCAAGCGCGGCGTATACGGAACAGAATGGAACCTACGTCAACACGGAAGGCCGCGTGCAACTCGCGGCGCGCGCCCATTTCCCCTTCGGCGAGGCGCGCGAGGACTGGGCGATCATCCGCGCGCTTTCGGGGCGCATCGGCAAGGCGCTCGCCTATGACGATTTCTTCGCCCTGCGCCAGGCGATGATCGCCGATGCGCCCGCCCTTGGCCGCATTGATCAGGGCCCGGAGGAAGGTGGTGCCGCCGATGTTGATCTTTTCGCGCTAGGCGCGGCGGGCGCGCTCGACCCTGCGCCGTTCGCCTCGGCGATTGAAAACTTCTACATGACGAACCCGATCGCGCGCGCCTCCAAGACGATGGGTGAATGCGCCGCCGCCATGGCCGCGCCGCGCCTCGCCGCCGAATAGCGCGAAACATCACACGGCGCTGGCTTTCGCCGGCAGCCGCTTCGCAAAGAGAAAATCGCCCGGCAGGCCGAGGCGCTTGCAGGCGAGAACGGGCGGCGACAAGGGCAAGGGCAGGCGTTCGGCCTCACGCGCGAGGCGCGAGACGAAACGCCGGCTCAAGGGGCTGAGGCCGTCGTCATCGAGGCCGATCAGGGTTTGGATGTTTTCCGGCAGTATGTCGACCGCCGCGCGGATGAGGACGTTTCGCGGCGCCGGCAGCGCGCGCTGGAGGACTGTGAGAAATTCCTCGATGACCGGCGATGGCGCGAGCAGCGGGAAGGTCTCGTCGAAAAGCCGCGCCTGTTCAGCGCGCGTCGCGGGCGCGCCCTTCGCCCCGTAAAGCCGCGCTGCGGTCCGGCCCTCGCAAAGATAGCGGGACTTTTCGGCCTCGCTCAGGGGATGCGCGTAGGCGCTGTAGGCCTCCACAAAGCCGAACGCCGCCGTCGCCTGCACCCAGGTCAGGAGCGCCGGGTCGTTCGCGCGATAGGCGACGCCCTGCGCCGTCACGCCTTCCACCCGGTCGTGCATGCGCCTGACGCCGGCGATCATCGCCTCGGCGGTCTCGCGCGGTCCGTAGACCGTGACCATCGCGGCGAGGCCCGTGCGCCGCATGCGCCGCAAGGGCTTTTCGCGAAACGATGAATGGCCCCAGACGCCGGCGCGCACGAGCGGGTGGGCGAGTTCGAGCAGCACCGCCGCGACGCCGCCGATCGCGACGGTGACCGGATTCTTAAAGACCCGCCAGGAAACGGATGTCGGCGGCGTCAGCGCCGGCGCGCCGGCGGGGGCTGAGAAATCGATGTCCTGACCAAGGTAGCGCATGCGCGTGACTATGCCTCAAGCCGGCGGCGCTTTCATGGCTGCGCCGCGATCAAAGCCGGGCGCGATCGCGCGCCAGACGCCGATTTGCGTCTCGCCATAGACGCGCCGGGCCAGTTCTTCCGCCCCCGGGGCCTTGGCGGGGCTTTCGGCTTTGCCCTGTTCGACGACGATCACGGCGCCGGGCGCGAGCCAGCCGCCTTCGGCGAGGCCGTCGAGGGTCGGCTCTGCAAGTCCTTTGCCGTAGGGCGGATCGAGGAAGGCGAGATCGAACGGTCCGCCGGCGCTTGCG
>CAZBOC010000250.1:0-4547 GCA_964493225.1 uncultured Caulobacterales bacterium
ATGTGTCCGAACGCGCGCATCTCGGTCTTGGTCGTCGAACAGGCCGCGAGCGTCCTTGCAACGGTTCGCCTCGACGGCATGGCCGCAAAGGGCGAGGAATGGTCCGGCGAGGACGAGGCGGCCTTCAAGGCGGAAATCCGCGAGAATTACGACCGTCAGGGGTCGCCCTATTATTCCTCCGCCCGCCTCTGGGACGACGGCGTCATCGACCCGGCGGCGACCCGCGACGTCCTGGCGCTCTGCCTGTCGGCGAGCCTCAACGCGCCCGTGGAGGAAACGCGCTTCGGCGTGTTCCGGATGTAGGACGCCGCCGGACCCGCCGCCGATCCCCGTAGCGTTCTTGTCCGGACCTTCCCGGATCGCCTTGGTGATCTGAAAAACCTTCATGCCATTCGTTGATTTCGTATTGGAGCCAATCACGCCTGATCCCCATTTCCCAATCCAAGCAAGGGCGCGGGGGCCATCCCCGCCGGGCAAGCAGGATTGTGAAAATGGACACTGCTCAGATCGACTCGCAGGAAACCAAGGATCGCCTGAAACTGGCGGCGCTGTTTCGCCGGTTCGGTCGCATCGGCTTCTGGGTTCAACTCGCCGTCGGCGCGGTTCTCGCGCTCATCGGGGCGCTCTTTTTCGTCACCAGCCAGACGCAGAATGCAGCCGGCCATTCGGGGTTCGTGGGCTATATCGCGATGGCGAGCCTGCCCATCCTCGCCTTCACGACCTGCTGGTTCTGGCGCTACCGACGCATTGGCGCGCTGTTGCGCGACGATCCCGCCCGAGTGAACCTCGCCGCGCTTCCCGGCAAGGTGTGGGTCGGGATCGCCGCGAGCAGCATCGGCGTCATTCTTTCGACCATCGTGATTACCGCGGAGATGGGAACGCTCCTGATCGCGGTTCTGAACGCGCCCCAGGCGGGGGTGGCGGTGATCCAGACGCCGCAGGGCGTGACTTGGATTTCGGCGTTCGATATTTTCGGCCTGATGACCCTGACGCTTGAAATCGCCGTCGAAGTCATGGTGCTGATCTTCGGTCTTTGGCTCCTCTTCAATACAAGCCGGATGTCGCCAGCGCCGGTCGACGGGCGAACGGACGCGTAAGCGCGGCGCCGGTCGGGGCGGACGGCGCGAAGCCGATATCGGCGTTCGCGAGGACATGACGGCGAGGGAGCTTGATGGCGATTCGCGAAGGTCTGTCGCGAAGGGCGTTCGTCTGCAGCGCGGTCGCCGGCGCGCTGTCCCTGCAAAACTGCGCGAGCCGTCAGGCGTCAGCGCCGGCCGCGGACGAATACGCCTGGCGCGAGGCGCTGAAAGGCCGTCTTGAAGAAGCAAGGATTGAATATCGGTTGCCGGGACTGGCGGCCGGGCTCTTCAGGAACGGCGCGCGCCTATGGTCCGGGGCGTTCGGCTTCGCCGACATTGAAGCAAAACGACCCATGGGCCCGGGCACGATCCAGAACTACGGCTCCCTCACGAAGGCCGTGACCGCCACCGCAGCGCTTCAACTCTGGGAAAGCGGACAGCTCGACCTTGACGCCGACATCAACGGCTATCTGGGCTTTCCGATCCGCAATCCGCGCTTCCCTGACGCGCCCATAACGACCCGGCAGCTTCTCACGCACCGCTCCTCGATCAGAGACAGCGCCGCCTATCGGGACAGTCTGCGTTGCGGCGACCAGACGCGATCCTCGGCTGAGTTTCTTCGAGCCGTTTTCGAACCGCGGCTCGCCGACGCCAGTTTCCATGACTGGCGGCCGGGCGCTGCTGATCCGCCGCAGTCCCCGCGGCCTTACAGCAACGTCGCCTACGGCGTCATCGGCCTTCTTGTGGAGGAAATCGCGCAAACGCCGTTCGAGCGGTATTGCGATGAGAACATCCTCTCCCCGCTCGGCATGGCAAGCTCCGGCTTTCGACTGGCGGATGTCGATCGAGGGAACCACACGCGGCCCTACGCCCTCCTGCCTGAGGACTTCGACGCCTCGAGGATGGGCGGAAAACTCCTTGAGTTGAGCCGGTACGCCCCGGATGAAAGGCCGCCGGCGCCCGGGCGGCCCTGGCCGTTTTGCCTTTATTCATTCGCCATTTCCGCGAACGGACTGTTGCGAACCAGCGTCGACGACTTCTGGCCGTTTGTCGCCATGTGGGCCGGCGCGGCGTCGTTCGGCGTGCTGCGGCCAGGGACGTTAAGCATGGCGCTGCGTGCGGGACGCGACGGCGGGATGATGCTGGCGTGGAGAAAAAGATCGACGTTCTTTTCGAGTGACGAGCCGCTCCCGGGCGGGCCGCTGATCTGCCATGACGGGGCTGATCCGGGCGTCGCCGCCTTCGCAGGCTTTCGCCGACGGGCGAAGGAAGGCGTCATCCTCAACGTCAATCGCGACTACGAAGATCGCTATGTCGACCCGATCCTGAAAATCCTCCTGCGCGCCCTCGCGAACGCTCCGCGATGATCACGGCCCGTCGCCGCCGCTGCGGACGGCGATTTCGGCTTCGTCTTCGCGGAGCGCCTCGTAAAGCGGGGCGGTGAGACCCTCGATGCGGGACTGCGCCTCCTCGGCGCGAGCCGCGGCGAAGTCCTCGGCCGCGCGGTCGCAAGACCGGAAAGCGCGCTGTGCGCCGCGATAGCCGTCGTTGAAGGCGGCGACCATCTGCGCTTTCTGGCTGTCGGCGGGCTCTTCAAGGGCGACAAGCTGTTTCATGCGCTCGCGCCACACATCCGCCTCGCGGCGGGGCGAACACATGCGCCGCACGTGGTGAAGCTCGCCGAGGATCTGCGACAGGGCGAGGAGGTTCTCGCGGCGCGCGCGATAGTCCGCCTCCGCGGCGGCCGAAGCGCCGGCGGCGGAACAAAGCGCGGCGAGCGCCGCCAGTGTCCGGGCGAGACGTCTCATCATGGCTGATCGTTTAGCCGGTAAATGGGGCGCTGGTAAGTCGCGGCCCGCCCCCGCCGCGTCAGCCGCGCATTCTCACGGCCATTTCAAGGGCCCGGCGCGTCTCGTCTGAGGCGAGGCGCGCGAACGCCTCCTCGAGCGCGACGAATTCCGCCGCCGCTGCGTCGTCGCCGGCGACCGGTTCGCCCGCGACCCAGTCGGCGGCGTAATCGATCATGACCATATGGAAATTTTCCGGCGCCCCCGCCGGGGCGATCGCCTCGAAGACGTCGATCAGGCCGGTCAGCGCGATGTCGCACCCGGTCTCCTCGCGCACCTCCCGGGCGATCGCGTCCCGGATCCGCTCTCCCTGCTCGAGCCCGCCGCCGGGGATCGACCACTGCCCCAGAAAGGGCGGCTTGCCCCGCTTGATGAGCAGCACCTCCGGCCCGCGAAAGACGACCGCGCCGACGCCAACCTTGATGATCCCCGTCATGTCGCGCGACGCCATAATCTGATGTGTTTCCGTTTTAAAGTTGCAGGCGGATGATCGCCAAAAGCGGACATCCCTCTAGATTCATGTTACTGGGCTTTGATGCGGTAACTCGGGGGCGTTATGTCGATTATTCTCGATTTCGTTGATGGTCGCCAACCTCCAGACCTCTATGATGCTTACCTCACGCCCTGGTTTGAAACGTGGAGTGATGTCCTGGTGGAGTCCGCGCCGCCCGAGGGCGTTGTTTTAGATATCGCTTGCGGCACTGGAATCGTGTCTCGCAAATTGTCGCAAACACAAGGCGTCGATCACGTTGATGCTATTGATGTAGCGCACCTGATGATCGAAAAGGCGAAAGCCGTCACAGGATCGAAAATCAAGGTCGCGTTTCAGGTCGCGAGCGCTGACCAGCTTCCATTCGAAGACAATCGTTTTAACGCAGCCTACTGTCAGCAAGGTCTGCAGTTCTTTCCGAACAAGGTCGCAGCACTTCAAGAAGCCGCGAGAGTGGTTAGGCCAGGGGGTGCGCTCAACTTTGCAATCTGGACCGCAGCTAGCGACGGCAACCCTGTATTCGGCGCATTCGAAGACCTTATTGCAAGTAAACTCGGTGATGAGCTCGTTCCGTTTGGGCCATTTTCATTCGGAGACGCCAATCAGATTGAGAGCGTTGCGAGCGATGCCGGGTTGAAGAACATCAGGATCGAACGCGTGGAGCGCCTTGCACCCCTTCCTGATCCACGCACGCTAATGCTCTTCGATCTGTTGTTCCTCGGCCGGCCTGGACCGGAGGGTGACATGCAACCTCTATTTGATCCGAGCGACGCATCAAAAGACGACCTGATCGAGACACTGATCGCGCAATTCGAAGAAGCAGTCAGCCGATTTCACCAGCCTGGAGGTGGGCTACTCGCACCTTCTTCCGCACACATTCTGACGGCGGAGGCGCCGAGTTGAAGCGTATTCTCCGCATTGGACCCCAACCCAACCCTAGCGTCCGAGCTGAGACGCGACCCAAAACCCCGCCATTTCGCATTCCGCAAACACTCCGGCTATACTCCCGCCCCATGTGCGGGCGCTATCTTCTGACGGCGACGCCGCAGGAGGTGGCGGGCCTTTTTGCGGCGGACGTGCGGGACAATTTCCCGCCGCGCTACAATATCGCCCCGACCCAGCCCATCGCCG
>CAZBOC010000251.1:0-4535 GCA_964493225.1 uncultured Caulobacterales bacterium
AAGGATACTCCTGCATCTACGATCCGTTCACCCCCCTCCAAGGCGCTGGTAACGACGACAGCGCCTGAGCTGGGTGCGCCGACCGTGACCTCACGTTTTGAAATGGTCATATCGGCAGGATCGACTAGATAGACAAAGGTCTGTTCGCCCTCGGCGAGGATCGCCGACAGCGGGACGGAGACGCCGTCCGGCGCGAAGTCGTCGGCGCCTTCAAACAGGAATGTCGATGAGATCGTCGCCGTCATCCCGGGCAAGATCAGAAGATCCTCCGGCGGCGTGAAGGTGAATGAGACCTCATAGGTTTGCGTCGCTGCATCGGCGAGGCCCGAGGCTTCTTTGAATGATGCGGGGATTTCGAGACCTGGCGCCGCATCCAGCGTCACCGTCGTGCCAAGACGCTGCAATTGCGGCACCCTGGCCACGATGGTGCCGGGCGCATTGAACACCGCCTCGACCTCGGTGCTCTGCAACACGACGATTGGCTCCTTCGCCTGGATGTTCTGGAACTGCTCCGGATAGACCCTACTGACTCCGCCGGCGAAAGGCGCGCGCAACACGGTGTCGGCGAGGGCCTCTTCGGCGTTGGCGAGCGCGACTTCGGCGACGTCGGCCTGCGTCTTGCGAGCGTCGAGCGCGCTCTTGGCGATGGCGTCTTGTTCGTAAAGTCGCTGCGCGCGGGCGTAATCCGCCGCCGCGTTCTCGAATTCCGCTCTTGCCTGGGCGACGGCGTTGCGGGCGTTGCGTTGGCCGAGCCTTGCGATGACGAAGCCTTCTTCAACATCCTGGCCCTCAAGAACGTTCAGTTCCTCAATCGCGCCGGCGATCTGAAAGGTCAATTCCGCAGAGCGCGACGCGCGGATCACCGCCGGAAAGGTGAGATTACGACGCTTGTCGGCGGCCTCGACCGTGTGGATTTTTGCCGGCCGCACGAAATCTTCGCGCTCGCGTTCCGCCTCGCTACCGCAGGCGAAAAGCAAGACTGCGGCCGCGATCGCCGACAGGTTGTTTGGGCGAGACAAAATACCCCCGTGAAAACAGCGGCTTAACAATTCCCGCAAACACCTAGCAGAGAAGTGTTGCAATTTTGAGTCAAGAAAAGACGGAGGCGCCGCCGCAGGCTGAAGGGAATTTTATCCAAACAGCCGCTAAAGGCCCCGCGAGCCCGTCCCGCAAAGCCTCAATCACGGGTCCGCATTCATCGAAGCGCCAGGAAAAATCGCTCAGTACATCAACGGCGTTTAGACCCCTGTCAGACGACATGCAGCGCTCCCCAATCAACCGGCCGTCGCTGATGAAAAGATAGCCGCGCAGCGAAACGGCTCTCCACCAAGCCGAGGCGAGCCCGGTCGACAATCCTCCGTGCGCGGGGCTCGCCTTTCACGCTTTGGCGCCCGAGGGGGGGGACGAACGCGCCGGTTCAGGACAGGCCCGTTGGCGACGCGTTCGTCAGTACGCTTATCGCTGCGCGACGACGATGATCGCATCCGCGTCATCGCCTTCCGGCGCATCGCCCTCGAGCGTCTCCAGGCGTGAGGCGATGACAGCGTCCGCTTTTTCAACGGCGGCGATCTCCATCTGCTCGCCGAAGTCTTCGATATTGTCTTCGATGTCCTGCGCCAGGGCGGCGGCGGGGAACGCGAACGCGCCGACGGCTGCGGCGATGGCGAGGCGGTTAAAGTTCGTGATCGTCATATCTCTCTCCCGATGCTGGTCGGCGCCAATGGTGTCCGCCGATGACAAGGAGATAGGTGTTATGAACGCGGGGCGAAGTGTTCTGCGGCACGTCTCGCCGCGCAGGTCGAACATTTTGGCGAAAGTCCCTGAGCGGCCCCGCGGCGAGTTCCGATCACACGGCGAGACGGCCGGCCGAAGAAAAGCTCGGGGCGCGTTTCAGGGAATTGTCCGGCCGGCGTCGCAGGTCTAAAACCAAAAGGCTGACTTCAGGGGAGAGGCGATGGCGGGGCAGGGCGCGAGACGCGCAGGCGTGATCACGGTGCACGGGACGGGCGATGCGGCGCCCAGGCCTGACGGCGAGAAATGGTGGCAGCGGGGCTCGGAGTTTTCGGGCTGGCTCATCGACGAGATGGCCGCGCGCGGCGTCGAGGCCGACATCCATCCACTGATCTGGTCGGGGGCGAACAGCGCCACGGCCCGGGAAGAAGCGGCCCGGGCCCTAAATAAAGAGGTGCGCCGCCTCGTTAAAGACTATGACAGCGTCCACGTGGTGTGACACAGCCATGGCGGCAATGTCGCCAATGAAGCCGCGGCGATGCTGAACTGGCGCGGTGGGCGTGCGGACGCGAAGAGCGCGCGCGACCGGCTCCGCTCGATCACGACAGTCGGGACGCCGTTTTTTCAGTCGGCGGTGAGCAACGCGGAGCGCTTCGGCGCCTACGGGTTCGGCTTCATGGCGCTCGTCAGCGCCGCGCTCGTGGCGGTCCTGATCGCCGCGCCGAAATGGCTGCTCGGCTTGCTGACGGTCGAATTCCAGAATGACAACACTTTTCTTTTTGATGAGGACGGCGCCGACGCGTTCCAATCGGCGCTTTCGACCTGGCTCACTGGCGTCGGCGTCGCGGGCCTGGTCGCGCTCGCAAGATGGGCCGGCCAGGCTAACCGCCTACGGGGTTTCGTCACATTGATGCGGAGGATCAACATGAAAGCACTGAAACTGGCGCTGGTCGCCAGCTTGACGCTGGCGGCGGCTGGTTGTGTGGCCGGCCCTCCGAGGAGCGGCGAGACGTCCCTGCCAACAACGCGCTACGAAGGGGCGCGGGTCTTTGATGGGCGCGGCTTCGTCGCGCGCGACCTTTGCACCAAAGGCGACCGCATTGTGCGCTGCAACGGTCGGCTGGCGGCGCGGGCCGTTGCGCTGGAAGGCCGATACGTCACCCCGCCTTTTGGGGATGCCCACACCCACCATTTCGATGGGCCAGCCACTTTCGAGTGGCACAACGCCATCAATCTCGAGGCGGGGGTCTTCTACGCTATGACGATGACCGCGCCGACGTCTGGGGTTGCGGCGATCCGAGACAGATTCGGCGGCGCAGACGCCGTCGACGTCGCGACCTCGACCGGCGGCGTCACCGGACCGGACAGCCATCCGGCGGAAATCTATGAAGCCCTGGCGATCGGCGCCTATTCGTATGAAGACCAGCTCGCGCGGGCGGATGAGATCCGCGCCAGCCGCCGGATGGCCGACGACGCGTATTTCGTCGTTGAGACCGAAGCGGACGTCCGGCGAAAGTGGCCGTTGATCCTTCAAGGGCGTCCCGACCACATCAAGGTGTACCTTCGAAAGAGCGAACGATATCACGAGGGTTACGGCAAATGGGGGCCGGGCGGCGGCGTCGATCCAGCATTGTTGCCCCTGATCGCGGAACTTGCGCATGCTGCGGGTCTTCGCGTCGCGGTCGCGAACAGCAGTCTCGCCGACTACCGGGCGACGCTGGCGGCGGGGGCCGACATCTCGACTCACCTGCCTTGCTATCAGGACAGCGCCGCCGATCCGGACAGCCCATATTATGACGTCGACGTCGCCGGGAATTGTCTTCTGTCCGAGGAAGACGCACGGCGCGCCGCCCGGAAGGGCCTGATCTCGACCTTGATCACGACCGAATGGGAAAAGGATCGTCCGGCGGATCTCGTTGACTGGGAAAGGCGGAACGTGGCGCTCTTGTCCCGGGCCGGCGCACGCCTTGTCCTCGGCTCGAACGCCTACGGACGGACGATTGCGCCGGGATTGATCGCCGCTGCAGAAAAAGACTTTTTAAGTCCGGCGGAAGTGTTGCGACTGGCCACGATGGAGACGCCGAAGTCGATCTTTCCTGACCGAAAGATCGGCTGCCTTTCGCCGGGCTGCGAGGCGAGCTTTCTCGTCTTCTCGGCTGATCCGATTAAAGATCTCCAAACGATTTCTGACACCGAAACCCGCATCAACCGCGGCTATGTCTTGCCTGCGAAAGATCGAGAGTGAGGCGCAGGCGATGGAACCGACGGGGCCCCCGGAGGTCCGGAGGTCCGCCAATTCGCGCTACGCATTTTCTGGTGGCTGGTCCGGATACAATGGACCGGTCGTCGGAAGGGTGTTAATCGTCAGCCCACCGCCGACTTGAGGTCGTCGACAAGGTCGGTCTTTTCCCAGGAGAAGCCGCCGTCCGCATCCGGATCGCGGCCGAAATGGCCGTACGCTGCTGTCTGAGCGTAAATCGGTTTGTTCAGGTCCAGCTTCAGGCGGATGCCTTGCAGGGCTTCCTCCTGGGCATACGGATAGTCGCATAACCAGAAGCATCGCAGATGTAAGAATTGACGTAGGCGATCACCAAAAAGAAACGCTATGACCGTCAGTTCAAACCACGCTCACCGTCTTGATGCCCATTCCACCTTCCTGTTCGAGATGATCGAAGCAGGCGGCAAGGACATCACGCTTGCGGAGATGGCGCAGCGCCTGGAGGCGGAGCGCCGCCTTCTGATCGATCCATCCACGATCCACAACTGGCTGAAGAAGCGCGGGATCACGTTTAAAAAAAGACAGG
>CAZBOC010000252.1:0-4533 GCA_964493225.1 uncultured Caulobacterales bacterium
GCGCCCTCTAGCGCGCCGGGAACGGCCGAGGCCGCGGGCGCCGGCGCGGCGGCGCGCGCGGCGGCGCGCGGAAGGATCAGGGAGAAACGCGAGCCTGTTCCCTCCTGCGAATGCAGGTGCAGCTCAACCCTGAGGAGCCGCGTGATGCGCTCCACCATGGCGAGGCCGAGCCCGGCGCCGGAGACGTCGCTGTCGCGCTCAAGGCGGCGGAACTCCTGGAAGATCTCCCTCTGGCGGGCGCCGGGAATGCCGCGCCCCGTATCTTCCACGACGATCCCGACGCCGTCGTCGATCTCAGCTGCGCTGATGCTGACGAAACCGTCGTCGGTATAGCGAACGGCGTTTGCAACGATATTCTGAAGCGCGCTGAGGAGCAGGCCGCGGTCGCTGCGCACCCAGAGGCCGGACGGCGCCGTGCGATAGGCGACGCCTTTCTCCGCGGCCGTGACGGCGAAGTCGTTGGCGAGTTCGTCGAAGACCGCATCGAGGGGGAAATCGGAAAAATCCGGCCTGATCCCGCCTGCATCAAGTTTCGAAATGTTGAGAAGCGCGCGCAAAAGTCTGTCGGCGGAGGCTATCGATGCGTCGATCTTTTCGGTCAGCGCGATGGTCTCGGGATCGGCGTCATCGGCCTTGGCGGTTTGCGCTTCTCGCAACGCAGAGGCGAACAGCCGCGCCGCGTTCAGGGGCTGGAGGACGTCGTGGCTCGCGGCGGCGAGAAAGCGTGTCTTGGACGCGGTCGCCTTTTCGGCCTCCTCGCGCGCCGCATCGAGCGCTTCGTTCAGCGCGCTGAGTTCGCGCGTGCGCGCCGAAACGCGCTCTTCAAGGGTTTCATTGGTGCGCGCGAGTTCCTCCTGCGCGCGCCGCCGCTCGGTGACGTCCTGGTACACGCCGAAAAAACCGCCGACCGCGCCGTCTGCGCGGAACTCAGGCGCATAGGTCACCTGCATGTGCCGGCGCGCGCCGTTCTCGCCGAGCTCGATGTCGAAGGTCGCCTTCTCGCCGCCCAGCGCCTTGTCTATATAGGGCTTGCGCGCGGCGTAGGCGTCGGCGGAAAGCGCCTCAGCGATCGTCATGGACTCGATTTCGGCTTCATCAAGGCCGAAGGCCCGCCTGTAGGCGCTGTTCGCGAAACGAATGCGCTCTTGCGCGTCGACGAAGGAGGCCATGGCGGGAATGTTGTCCGTGTAAAAACGGATCGATCGCTCGCTGTCGATCAGCGCGGTCTCGATCCGCTTGTATTCCGAGACGTCCGTGAACGTCGTGACATAGGCGCCGCTCGGCGAGCGCACGCCTTCGATCCTGATGACGGAACCATCCGGGCGCGTGCGCTCGGCGGAATGGCGCTTGCCGGCGCGCAGATGCGCCAGGCGCTTTTCGACATGGACCTCGATTTCCCCGGGGCCGCATTCGCCGCGGGCCGCGTTGAAGCGAATGAGATCGGCGATCGGCCGGCCTTCCTGGATGAGATCCGGCGGATAGGCGTAGAGCGCCACATAAGCCGCGTTCCAGGCGACGAGATTGAGGTCGGCGTCGACCACCGAGACGCCGTGGCTGATGTTCTCCAGCGTGGTCTGCAAAAGCTCCTGGCTGAAGGAGACTTTGCCGCTCGTCTCGCCGAGGAGCGTTGCGACCTCGTCGAGCTGAAGCGCGCCGCCGGCGAGCACGCTTTTCAGGAGGATGCTGGCCGAAGAGGCGCCGATCGCCTTGGAGATCTGTTGATCCGTAAACGAAATAAGAGCAGGGCCGGCGATGCGGCGGGGATCCGGTCCGCGCCCGCGCCCGGCCTCGAATTGCGAGATGATCCGGGCGGCTTCCTTTTCGCCGAGACAGCGCCTGATGAGAAGATAGAGATCGCCCGCCCTGACGCGAGCGTCGTCCGCAGGCTGCGCGCGGGCGCCGGCGTCGCTGGCGGTCCCGCCGGCGAACCGGCCTTCGGGGCGGGCGAGGCTGAGCCCGACGAACAGCGCCGCATTGACCCCGAGGCACAAGGCGACGCCCTGCGTCAGAGGATCGAGCCCCGCAACCCCTGCAAGCGCGAAGCCTGCGCCGAGGGCGGCGGCTCCGGCCCCGAAATAGGCGGGCGCGAAAAGCGCGGCGAACCACAGGGCGAAGCCTGCGAGCATGCCGGCGAAGGCGCCGCCCGCGCTCGCGCGGCGCCAGTAGAGCGCCCCGATCAGGGCGGGGACGAATTGGGCGACGGCGGCGAAAGACAGAATGCCGAGGCTCGCCAGTTGCTCACCCGCAGGCGCGAAAGCGGCGACGAGGGCGGCGACGCCGATGACGGCGACAATGCTTGCGCGGCGCACGGCGAGCAGCGTGCGCCCGAAGTCGCCTTTCGCGATTGCGCGCGCGTCCCGCTGCAGGATGAACGGTGCGACGAGGTCGTTAGTGATCATGGTGCTGTGGGCGACGCTTGCGACGATCGCCATGCCCGTCGCCGCGGCAAAGCCGCCGACAAAGACGATCAGCGCAAGGAAGGCCGCGCCGTTGGCGAGGGGCAGGGCGAGGACCGTGAGGTCCGCCGGGACGCCGGCGAGGCCGCCGGCCGCAGCGCCGGCGTTGGCGATGGGTATGACGAGGACGGAGATCATAGCCAGATAAGCGAGAAAGATGAGACTCGCCGGGCGCAGCCAGGCGGCCTTCTGGCATTCGACGACGGACACGTGGAACTGGCGCGGCAGGCAGACGATCGCCGCCATGGCGAGGAAGGTCAGCGTGATGAATCGGTCCGGCGAGGCGACAGGGCCGAAGACGGGCTCGCTCGTCCGTGCTATCGCTCCGCCCTGGGATGATAAAATGAGCGCAAACAGGCCGACCGCGGCGAGCGCGGCGAGCTTGACGATGCTGTCGAAGGCGATCGCGGCGACCATGCCGCGATTGGGCCGGGTGACGTCGATATGGCGGGTGCCGAACATGACGGCGAAAGCGGCGAGGGTCGCCGCGACGATCGCGATCGCGTTGAAGCCGGCGGCGCCGCCTGCGCTTTCACCGGTGGAAAGATAGGCGAAGGTCGTTGAGACGGATTTCAGCTGCAGCGCAATATAGGGCATGGCCCCGACCACGGCGATGACCGTTACGAGAGCGGCGATGCGGCGCGACTTGCCGTAATGGGCTGAAATGAAATCGGCGATCGAGGTCGAATGGATTCGCTTGCCGGTCTCGACAATCCGCGCAAGGAGCGGTCGGCCGATGCTGAAAACGAGAAACGGTCCGAGAGTGATCGGCAGGTAATCCCAGCCGCTTGTCCGGGCCGTGCCGACGGCGCCGTAAAAAGTCCAGGAGGTGCAATAAACCGCGATCGACAGTCCGTAGATCCAGACGTCGACCTGCTCGCCGCCGCGCCCCGGCCGGTCCGCGCGCCATGCGATGGCGAACAGGAGAACGGCGTAGGCGAGAACGGACCCGATGATTACCGGCTCGTTCAAGGGCGCTCCTCCCCGGAGCCCAACTTATTGTTTGCGCAAGACGATACCTGAATTAGCCCCTTTGCTCAAAATCAAAAAAAACGGCCCCGAAAGGGGCCGCAAGTCTTTGAGGGTCGGGGCGTCGCCGGGCCCGCTGGGGGCGGCCGGCGCCAGGGTCAATGGGCGTGGGCGATGCCGGCGCCCGAGGGGATGCGTATGTCGTCGACGAGATTCTGGACCGACTGGGGGGTCGGCTTCGTCGCCGCCGCGACCGCCACGGCGACCGCGAAGTTGATGAGCATGCCGATCGTGCCGATGCCTTCCGGCGAGACGCCGAACAGCCAGTTGTCGGCGGTGTTGACCGCGCCGAACCAGGGCGACTTGAAGTACACGATGTAGCCGATCGTGAAGACGAGGCCCGCGACCATGCCCGCGATCGCGCCTTCCTTGTTCATGCCCTTGAAGAAGATGCCCATCAGGATCGCCGGGAACAGCGACGACGCGGCCAATCCGAACGCCAGCGCGACGACCTGGGCGACGAAGCCGGGGGGATTGATGCCGAGATAACCGGCGACGGTGATGGCGAAGATCGCCGCGCCGCGCGCCGCCATCAGCTCGCCCCTCTCGGAGATCTCCGGCATGTAGGTTTTCTTCAGGAGGTCGTGGCTTATCGCCGCTGAGATGACGAGGAGTAGCCCCGCCGCGGTCGAAAGCGCCGCCGCGACCGCGCCCGCCGCCACGAGGGCGATCACCCAGCCCGGCAGCCTGGCGATCTCCGGATTGGCGAGAACCATGATGTCGCGATCGACGTGGATCTCGTTGGCGTTCGCCGTCGGCGCGTTCAGCACCACCCGCTCGCCGCTCTCGCCGAGCCCGCCATTATAGAATTGCGGCTTGCCTTCGAACGGCGCGCCGGCCGCGTACTGGATCTTGCCGTCCTTGTTCTTGTCGACCCACGCGATGAGGCCGATGTTTTCGAAGGATCTGACGAAGCTCGGCGTGCCGCCCGCGGTTTCGTCCGTCTCCGCATATGTCGACTCGTTCACCGTATCGATGAAGTTGATGCGGGCGAAGGCGCCGACCGCCGGCGCGGTCGTGTTGAGACGCGCGCAGAAGACCAGCGCGT
>CAZBOC010000253.1:0-4522 GCA_964493225.1 uncultured Caulobacterales bacterium
CGCGCTGCCCATGGCCGCCGTGCTCGTGTGGGTGCGCGCCGGAGGGCGGGGCGGGCGCGACAAAAATCCTTTATTTGTGGAACGGGGCGCGCATCGCTACCGTTGAATTCGGGCGACGAACGGGGCCGCGCCATGGATTATTTTCGCTTTCAGGGAGCGGTGATGGACGGGGTGATGGACGGGGTCGAGGGGGCTGCCGCATGGGCGGCGCCGAGAGTTGAGGCCGCCTGGGTCTGGCTGCGCGAGCAGGGGCCGGGACAGGCGATCGGCCTGGCGGTTTTCGTCGGCCTTTTCGTGGTCCTGCGCATCGCGCGGGCTTTTCTGTGCGGCGTTCTGCATTCGAAGAAGGCCTCGGACACCGCGGCGCGCAATGTCGCCTCGCGGCTTATCGGCGGCACGCAGAGCCTGTTTCTCCTGATCCTGTCGGCGGCCCTCGTCGCGCCTTTCGTGCCCAATACGCCGCCGGTGCTCGTGGGCGGCGTCGAGCGGATCTTTCAAATCGCGGTCATTCTCCAGGGCGCGATCTGGCTGCGCGAGCTCGTCGCCGCCCTTACATCGGGCTTCGCGCGATCGCAGGCTTCGAACGCCGCGGCGGCGACGGCGGTCTCGCTCATCACGACGATCTCCGGGATCATCATCTGGACCTTCGCGATCATCATGGTCCTGAACAGTTTCGGCGTCGAGGTGGGCCCCCTCGTCGCCGGTCTCGGGGTCGGCGGTCTCGCCATCGGTCTCGCCGCCCAGAGCATTTTCCGAGATCTCTTCTCGTCGCTATCGATCGTCTTCGACCGGCCCTTCACCAAGGGCGACACGATAAGCTTCAACGAGGGCGCCGTGATCGGCGTGGTCGAACGGGTCGGCATGAAAACGACGCGCCTGCGCGCGCTCACCGGGGAACAGGTCGTCGTCTCCAATTCCCAGATCCTGGACAAGGAGCTGCGAAATTTCCAGCGTCTTGTCGAACGCCGGGCCACGCATGAAATCGGGGTGGTCTATCAGACGCCCCACGAGGTCCTGCGCCAGATCCCCGCATGGATCGAGGAGGCCGCGGGCGCGGTCGACGGCGCGCGCTGCGATCGCTGCCACCTGAAGGCCTACGGCGCGAGCGCCATCGTCTTCGAACTGGTTTTCTGGGCTGAACGCAGCGGCTATCGGGAATTCATGGACGTACAGGAAGCGGTCCTGATGGCGGTCCACGCCGTCTTCGAGGAAGCGGGCGTCTCTTTCGCCTATCCGACCCGGACGATCCATCTGGCGGGCGGGGCCGCGCCGGCGTCGTCCTAGCCCCTCGCGCGCGCTTATCGCCCGCCTCGATCGTTGAAATCGACAATATGAATTTTACTTCAGCGCCGTTGCGACATAGGCCTCGGGCGACTATCCGGGGTCCATCCCCATCAAGACAGGAGAAGCTTCCATGAAAGCCCCAGACGTTACGTTCAAAACCCGCGTGCGCGACGAGAGCATCGGCGGGGACAATCCTTTCCGCTGGCAGGACGTCACGAGCGACGAGCTCTTCAAGGGCAAGAAGGTCGTTCTCTTCGCGCTGCCCGGCGCGTTCACGCCCACCTGTTCGTCGACGCACCTGCCGGAGTATGAAAGGCGCTATGACGAGTTCAAGGCCCTCGGCGTGGACGACGTGATCTGCCTCAGCGTCAACGACGCCTTCGTCATGTTCCAGTGGGGCAAGCACCAGGGCGCCGAAAAGGTTCGCCTTCTGCCGGACGGCTCCGGCGAGTTCACGCGCAAGATGGGCATGCTCGTCAACAAGGACAATCTCGGTTTCGGCATGCGCTCCTGGCGGTATTCGGCCTTCATCGACGACGGCGAAATCAAGCAGATGTTCGTCGAGCCGGAGTTTTCGGACAACTGCCCGACGGACCCTTTCGAGGTTTCCGACGCAGAGACCATGCTGAACTGGCTGAAAGGCCGCGAGGGCTAGGCGCGCGCCTTCCGGCGGACGGCTCTCGACGCGGATGCCCGGGCGCGGTGCGCCGGACCGCCCGGCGGCGTTGAGCGCCGAGGCCTGCTCACCGTCGCACAAACCGTCCCTTGAGGAGCAGGGCGGGCCGCAGCCGCGATCCGCCAGCCCCGGTTTCCCGACAGGCGCGACTTTCTTTCGGGCGCGACTTTCTTTCGGGCGGGGCGGGGCCGTTTCCCTTGAGGCGAACGCCGAGGCGAACGGTTGCGGACGATATCGTTCGGCGCGCACCGTCTCGCGGCCGCCGGCGAGCCCCTGGCGCGTCCCGCCGCCGCCTTTTGTCCGCGCCCCCGGCTGCGCTGCTCGCCGGGCCGCATCGGCCATCCCTCATGCCCGAATTACCGGAAGTCGAAACCGTGCGCAGGGGCCTCGCTCCGGTCATGGAGGGGGCCGTCTTCGAGACGGTCTTGCTGCAACGCGCAGACCTGCGCTTCCCGTTCCCGCCCGGTTTCGTCGCCCGGCTCGAGGGCGCCCGCGTGGAGGAGCTCGCGCGGCGGGGCAAGTATCTCCTCGCCGCCCTCTCAAGCGGCGAGACGCTCATCATGCATCTCGGCATGAGCGGGCGTTTTGCGATCGAAGGCGCGCGTCCGGGGCGCTTCCACCAGGCGATCGCGCACCACGCAGCCCACGATCACGTCGTCTTCGATCTTGTCCGACCCGGCGGCGCCCGCGCCAGGGTTACCTATAACGACGTGCGGCGCTTCGGATTCATGGATCTGGCGCGGACCGCGGAGCGCGAGCGATGCCGGCATTTTCAAGGCATGGGGCCGGAGCCGCTCGGGGGCGAATTCACCGACGCATACTTCCGCGCGCGCCTCAAGGGACGCCGGACCCCGGTGAAGGCGGCCCTTCTCGACCAGCGCGTCGTTGCGGGCGTCGGCAACATTTACGCCTGCGAGGCGCTTTACAGGGCCGGCGTCTCGCCGAGACGGCTTGCGGCGAGCGTCGCCGGCCTGCGCTCGGACCGTCTGCGCGCGGCGCTTGTCGAAACCCTACACGAGGCGATCGAGGCGGGCGGCTCGACGCTGCGCGATTTCGCGGCGTCAGACGGCGCCCTCGGCTATTTCCAGCATGGCTTCCGCGTCTACGACCGGGCGGGCGATCCCTGCGGGCGCTGCGGCGCCGACGTGCGGCGGATCGCGCAAGCGGGACGATCGACGTTTTACTGCGGGCGCTGTCAGCGCTGAAGGCGCGCGGAAACCGTTGACGCTCGAAATTCGCGGATCTATAAGCCGCGCTCCGGGTCGCGACGGCCCCCAGAAATCAACAATCGAGAGTCCCTATGGCGAACACGTCTTCAGCAAAGAAGATGGTCAGAAAGATCGAGCGGCGCACGGCGGTCAACAAGTCGCGCCGTTCCCGCGTGCGCACATTCCTGCGCAAGGTCGAGGAAGCGATCGCGTCAGGCGACAAGTCCGCCGCCGACGAGGCTTTCCGGGCGGCGATGCCGGAGTTGCATCGGGCCGTCTCGAAGGGGGTGTTCCACAAGGCGACAGCCGCGCGCAAGCTCTCGCGTCTTTCCTCCCGGATAAAGGCCCTCTCGGCCTGAACCCGGTCGGGCCGGGCGGGGGCGGCCGCAGATGTTCGAAAGCGCTTGCAATCTTGCGGGCGCTTTTTTTATGGTCGAAGCCCGCGCCGCTGCGTTTTTTTGGGTTGCAATCGGCGCGCACGGCGTGCGCTGGTAGCGCTGCGGAAAGCGTTCAATCCGTTAACGGACTGAAGCACAAGGGAATTTTTATTTTGCACCTTGCAGTGGAAAAGAATGCCGCAAATTAAAGCCGAATCATGTGCGGCGGGCTTGCGTCAAAAAACTGTTGCATTTATATTTTAATGGTCGATCGCGACGGGTGCTGAATAATCACTGCGATCGACGTTCTGGGAGAGATGGTGGCGTTTGGATTTGTGGATGAAGATTTGTCCACGGATTTATCAGGGCTGCTCGCCGTCGCGCGGGCGAAATAGACGAGGGGTGGGGTTGGTGAACCAACATCGACAAACGACGTCCGAATTCGCGATCTCCTGGCTGGAATATCCTGTACAAATCGTTATTGGAGCGGGCGGCGTCTTGCTGCTCTAATCACGCGTATTACTGGTCGCCTTAGCTGAAGCGACATTTTCTCAATCGCCAGCCTCACAGACATGCGTTTATTCGCGTGCCGGGGCTCGTGCATCAAAAATTACTGACGACAGGTTTTATTGTGAAAAATACTGCTGAAAAATTTGATTATGACGTCGACGCGTTCTCCGGTTACTGCGAAGGGCTGGTCCTGAGGTTCGGGGGCGCGGCCTATCGATCCTGGATGTGCGATCTTCAGCTGGAGAGCAGCGCTCCTGGCGAGGTGACGCTGTCGACCCGCTCGCCGCTCAGGCGCGACACGCTCATTCAACGCTTCAAGCCGGGCATGCAGGACGAATGGATCCGGCGCGTCGGTCCCGTCGACAAGTTCTCGATCGCGCTGCGCGCAGACGCTGAAAGGCGGGCCGGCGGCGGCGCGGCGGCGGCGCCGGCCGCCGCGCCGGCGCCGACGCCCGGACGAAGAGCGG
>CAZBOC010000254.1:0-4522 GCA_964493225.1 uncultured Caulobacterales bacterium
CGGACGGCCAGATTTCCTTCAGGAGACGGACGAGACGGCGCTCGCCGTCCTGCTCTTCGTTGAGGGCGAGGCGAACCGCTTTCTTGGAGACGAAGAGCTTGCCCCCCGCCTTGTCGCGGGCGTCCGCGAAGACGGCCTTGGCGGCTGCGCCGGCGCCTTCCGGCGCGGCCTCGACGCCGAGCTTGCGGGCGGCCCTTTCAATGGCGTTGAAGACCGCGCGGGGCGCGCCCTAGGCGACGGAAACGTTTTCCGCGTCCCCATATTCCCTTGCGGCGGCGGCGATGTCTTTTCTGGCGGCCTCGCGCCAGGAGAGGGTCGTGATGGTCATGACTGCATAATTCTCGATAAGTCTCGCGGATAAATGGGCTCACGGGGTGAGCTAGAGCGCTCTGATGAATTTTTTTAGGCTGAAGTCAAGCGCCAAGGGCGCAGAGCCCGGCCCTGAAAGAGCGATGAGCGGTCAAAAGAAGGAGCGCCCCATGACGGACGTCCCCGCGCAAGCGCGCTGGTTTACAATCACGGTGAGGGTTTACTACGAGGACACGGATTTCTCCGGGATCGTCTACCACGCGAACCATCTGAAATTCTTCGAGCGCGGGCGGACGGATGCGCTGCGCGCCTGCGGCGTCGTCCATTCCGAGCTTCTCGCAAGGGATGAGCCCCTCGCCTTCACGATCCGCAAGATGACGACCGAGTGGATCGCGCCGGCCCGCATCGACGATCTCCTGGAGGTGAGGACGGCCTTCACCGAGTTGCGCGGCGCGCGCATGGCGCTTGTCCAGGAAATGCGGCGCGGCGAAGACTTGATCGCCCGCGCCGACGTCGAGGCGGCGTGCATGAATTTCGAAGGCCGGCCGCGGCGTCTGCCCGCCGAGGTGCTGGCCAAGCTCGCGACCTGACCTTCCCGCGTTGCCCGAGGTCGGCGCGCTGATTAAAAATCCGACAGTCGCCGGGCCGTCGCCTCGACGCGGGCGCAGACGCGCCCCAATTTCGCGATTTAATCACAAAAAGGGTGTATCGGGCCCTTGGCGGCGATGGTAACTAAATCCGGTCGCGGCCGGGCGCGGGCAGCCTTCCGGCCGGATCTTTGTTTGGTGTCAGAAATCCTGTGCGTGCGAACGACGCCGGGCAGCCTTGAGGGGTCAGAAAACGATGGAAGCAACGGTCGCATCGGCGGCGGTCAGCATAATCGCGACGGCGGGAGCGGCGGCGGCGGGCGCGCCGTTCGTCGGCGCCGGCGCGCCGCTGCAGGAGCTTGGCGGAGAGTTCAGCCTCTGGGGCCTGTTCATGAGCGCGGGGCCGGTCGTGAAAGGCGTGATGGGCGTCCTGATCCTCGCCTCGGTCTGGTCCTGGGCGATCATCATCGACAAATCCATGCTGTTCGGGCGCCTGAAGCGCAAGTCGCGGCGGTTCGAGGACCAGTTCTGGTCGGGCAGGCCGCTTGACGAATTGCACCGCAAGATCGGCGACAAGGCGGATCATCCCATGGCGCGGGTCTTTTCGGCCGGCATGTCCGAATGGTCGCGCGCCAAAAGCGCCGGCCGCAACGAAGCGTTCGTCGTCGGCGCGCGCGACCGGATCGACAAGGTCATGAACGTCGCCGTCGCCCGTGAGCTGGAGAAAGCGGAAAAACACCTCGGCGTCCTCGCCACCGTGGGCTCGGCGGCCCCCTTCGTCGGCCTCCTCGGCACCGTTTGGGGCATCATGACCGCATTCCAGGCGATCGCCGCCACGAAGGACACGAACCTCGCCGTAGTGGCGCCCGGCATCGCCGAGGCGCTGTTCGCGACGGCGCTCGGCCTGGTCGCGGCCATCCCGGCGGTGATCGGCTACAACCGCTATTCCGCGGCGCTGAACTCCTTTGCGGTGCGGCTGAACGGCTTCACCGACGAGTTCTCCGCGATCCTGTCGCGCCAGCTTGACGAGAGAGGAAAGTAATGGGCGCCTCGCTCAACGCAAACGGCGGCGGCGGACGGAACCGGCCGGGGCGCGTTCAGCCCATGGCGGAGATCAACGTGACGCCCTTCGTCGACGTCATGCTCGTTCTTTTGATCGTCTTCATGGTGGCGGCTCCGCTTCTGACCGTCGGCGTCGCGGTTGACCTGCCGGAGACTGCCGCCCAGCCGATCGCCGACCAGGGCGAGCCGCTCACCGTCACCGTCAACGGCGACGGCGTCATCTTCGTTCAGGACACCGAGGTCAACTTCGAGGAAATCGTGCCGCGCCTCGAGGCCATCGCGACGGCCGGCTACGACCAGCGCATCTATATCCGCGGCGACCAGACGCGCTCCTATGGCGAACTCATGCAGGTCATGGGCCGCATCAACGCGGCCGGGTTCCGCCGCATCGGTCTCGTCGCCGATCCGGAGGCGGGCGAGTGATCGGCCAGCCGATCTCTTCAAGGCGCGGCGCAGGCGAAGAGCGCGCGGGCGTGAACTAGGAGCTCCTGGCGAAACTCCATGCGGTTCGGCGTACTTGTATCCCTGATGCTCCACGCGGCCGTCGTGGGTCTCGCTTTCCTTTCCCTGCCGGAAAGCTGGAGGCCCGACGTCGCGCCCGAACCCTTCGTGCCGATCGAGATCCTCTCCGAAGCGGAGATCGCCGAGGAGACGAGTGTTCCCGCCGCCGCGAAAGAGCCTGAAGAACCCGTCGCGCCCGAGCCCGAACCGGAGCCGCCGGCGGAAGAGCCGGCCGAGGCCGCCCCGAAAACCGAACCTGAGCCCGAGCCCGAGCAGGCCCCTGAAACCGAGCCCGTCGAGCCCGAGCCCGAGCCCGAGCCCGAGCCCGAGCCCGAGCCCGAGCCGGAACCGGAACCGGCGGCCGAACCTGAACCCGAGCCCGAAATGGAAGAGCCGGCCTCCGAGCCGAAGGAGCCCGAGGACGAGGATCTCGACCTCGACGCCCTGTCGGCGCTGATCGACAAGGAAAAGGAAAGGCAGGCCCCCGCGAGCGCGCCGTCCGAAGTCGGCGAGACCGCCGACGAGGCGCAGGCCCGCGTCGGCGCCGGCGACCGGCTGACGGCGAGCGAGACCGCCAGGATGCGGGCCGCCGTGTCGCGCTGCTGGAACGCCTCGGCCATCATTGGCGCGCCGCAGCCCGAGAAGCTCAAGGTCGTCGTGCAGTTCGAGCTTAGCCGCGACGGCACGCTTAAAGGCCAGCCGCGGGTGCGGAACGGGCTCGAAATCAATCTCTCCGGAAACCGCTTCTGGAAGGCGGCCGAACAGAATGCGGTGCGGGCCGTTGTAAGCTGCCAGCCCTATGATTTTCTCTCCCAGGACCGATATGAAACCTGGAAGGAGTTCGAGCTGAACTTCGATCCGACGCAGATGGCCGGATTTTAAGCTGCAGCCGCAGGCGAACGTTCGCGAAGCAGTCTATCTTCGAAGGGATGAAACCGAGAGCGATTGTGATGATCCCAATGCGACATTTCCCAGCCTTCAGGGCGCTCCTCGCCGTCCTCGCCGTCCTCGCGGCCCTTTTCGGGCCTGCCGGGGCCGAGGCGCGCGTCAGGATCGACATCACGCAGGGCAATGTGGAGCCCATGCCCATCGCCGTGCCCGATTTCGTCGGGACTGACGGGGCCGACCCCAATTTGGGGCGCGACATCACCGGCGTCGTCATGTCGGATCTCGACCGATCGGGGCTGTTCTCCGTGATTGATCAGCGCGCCTATATCGAGGCGCTGGACACCGTGGACGTGCGGCCGAAATTCGCCGACTGGCGCATCATCAACGCCCAGGTGCTCGTCGTCGGCGAGGTCAGCATGCTCGACGACGGCCGGATCAACGTCGCGACGCGGGTCTGGGACGTCTTCTCGAACGAACAGCTCGGCGCGGTCGCCTTCAAGACCCCCGCCGACAACTGGCGCAGGGCGGCCCACAAGGTCGCGGACTTTGTCTACAAGTCGCTCACCGGCGAGGAAGGCTATTTCGACACGCGCATCGTCTTCGTCCACGAAACCGGACCGAAAGCGAACCGCGACAAACGCCTGATGATCATGGACCAGGACGGGCCGAACCCGAAAATCCTGACCGAGGGCCTCGACTACCAGGTGCTGACGCCGCGCTTCTCGCCGACGCAGCAGCAGATCACCTATATGGCGCTCTATCGCGATCGCCCCGGCGAGATCTATCTGTTCAACATTGAAACAGGCGAGCAGGAGCGCCTTGGTTCGTTCCGCGGCATGTCCTTCGCGCCGCGCTTCTCCCCCGACGGGACAGAAGTCCTGATGTCCATGGAACGGCGCGGAAATTCCGACGTTTTCAAGATGGACCTGTCGACGCGGCGCCTGACGCGTCTGACCGACAATCTCGCCATTGACACCTCGCCGACCATGTCGCCTGACGGCGAGCGCATCGCCTTCACCTCGGATCGCGGCGGCTCGCAGCAGATTTACGTCATGAACGCCGACGGCTCGGACCAGAAGCGGATCACGTTCGGCGAGGGGCGTTACCAGACGCCGGTCTGGAGCCCGCGCGGCGACCTCATCGCCTTCACCCGCCAGAACAAGGGGCGCTTCTAC
>CAZBOC010000255.1:0-4518 GCA_964493225.1 uncultured Caulobacterales bacterium
ACGACTTCCTTTCAAAGCCCTTCGATCCGGACGATTTCCACGCCATGCTCGAAAAGTGGTGCGACGACGAGCGCCCCCGAGCGGCGGCGGTGTCCTGAAGCCGCGCCGCATTCGGCCTGCGACAGCGCGGGCGTCCGGGGGGCGGGGACGGCCTTCTTTCCGTCACGAACAGGCCTAAGCTTGGCTCCGGCGCGGGGCCCTCGCGGGAGTTGACGGGATGACGACGCAGACAGAGACGAAGCCCGACTGGCGCGACATCCTGAGCGCCATGCGCCGGCGCAAGACCGGGGCGATGCTCGCGCTCGGCTTTGCGGCGGGACTGCCCTACGTGCTGATCACCGGCACGCTCCTCGCCTGGTTCACCAAGGAAGGGATCGAGGTGAAGACGATCGGCGTCTTCTCCTGGGTCATCCTGATTTACAGTTTCAAGTTTCTCTGGGCGCCGGGCGTGGATCGCATGCCCGCGCCGCGGCTGTTCAACATGGGCCACCGGCGCGCCGGGATTCTCGCCATGCAGGGCGTGATCATCGCCATGCTCGCGGTCATTTCGCTCGCCTCCCCGCAGACGCAGATCGGCTGGATCGCGCTCGCCGCCGTCGCCTGCACGATCGCCTCGACGGCGCAGGACATCCTGATCGACGCCTGGCGCATCGAGGTCGCCGACGACGTCACGACCGTCGATCTGCTCGCGGCGACATACCAGATCGGCTATCGCCTGGCGACGATCCTGGGCGGGGCGGGGGCGCTGATCATCGCCCACAGGATCGGCTGGAACGACACTTTTGTCGCCCTTTCGGGCCTGATGGCTCTGGCCGTTGTGGGCGTCTTCGTCGCCGAGGACGGGCCCGTCCTGCGCAGGACCCTTTCGCTCGAGCCCCATGCGCCGCCGATGCGGCTGCGGAATCTCGCCGTCGCGCCCGTTCTCCTGGGCCTGGCATGGTCCTTCTGGTCGCTGTTTTCTTTCATGGCCTACGCGCTTCAGGCCCCGGAGGCGGCGAATGCGCGCGCCTTCACCCGCGAGACGGGACCGTGGATCGTTTTCATTTCCGTCGTCTTTCCGTTCATGGCCGCCGCCGCCGTCTTGCGCGCCCAGCGGCGCATCGAAAAACGCGGCGCCGGGCGAGAGCCCGCATCGCCCGGCGCGGCCGCGGCCTGGCCCGGCCAGTCTCTCCTCGACGTGATGTACGGTTTCGTTCTGGCGCCGATGGCCGATCTCGTTTCGCGGCTCGGCTACGGGGCGATCTTCGCGCTTTTGATCGCTGTGACCTACCGTTTCGTCGACCTCATCTGGGGCGGTATCGCCTATCCCTTCTATCTCGGCGAGAATTACGGCGCGCTCGGCCATTCCCTCGACGAGGTGGCGATCGCCTCGAAACTGTTTGGCGTCCTGATGACTTTCGTCGGCATCGCGCTCGGTGGGATGGCGATCCTGCGCGTGGGGCGGATGCCCTGCCTGTTTTTCGGCGCGATCATCGCCGCCGCGACGAACCTTCTTTATGCGGATCTCGCCGAGGGCGGCGCGGCGACCCACGCTTTCTTGTCCGCCACCCATCTCTATGGCGTCTTCGGGGCGTTCCAGCCGCTCGCGACCTTTCTCGGCCTCGACGTCACCGTCGGTGAAAGGCTTTCCCGGCTGATGGCCGTCATCGCGGCGGAGAATTTCGCCCTTGGTTTCGCGAGCGCTGCGATCGTCGTCTACCTTTCCTCGATCGTGAACCCGAAATACGCGGCCGTGCAATACGCGCTGCTCGCCTCGCTTTCCATGCTTGTCGGATCTCTGGGACGGGGCGCGCTCGGCGAACTGGTCGAGGAGCGGGGTTTCGCCTTCGTCTTTTACCTGACGGCGGCGCTCGGGCTCATTGCGATCTTCATCACCGGGATCGAATGGATCCGCCAGTCCCGGGCGAAGGCGGCTCCTGCGCGGACGCGCGCGCCGGCCTCCGCCTAACCCTTCACGCGCCGCGCCGCGGCAGGCCGGCGGCGAGGCAGGTCTCCAGGGCCGGCTTTTCCTCCTCGGACGTCCTGGCCGCCGCGTCCAGGTGATCGGCCACCATGGCGCCTGTTTCATCCGGATAAAGAATGACGATCAGGCTGCAGCGTGCGAGCGTGTAGCGGCGGAATTCGCCCGCGCCCTCGCGGCGCACCAGCGCCGCCTCGCCGAAAAGCGCATCGATCGCCTCGCCGCGCGCGCCGAGAATATCGGCGCTGACGAAAACGGGCTCGGCCTGCGCGGCCGGGGCGGCGACGGCTACGCCGTCTCCGCCGGGCGCCTCGGCGGTCGATGCGCAAGCGATCAGCAGGACACAAAAGCCGGAGGCGGACAAAAGCCGACAAAATCTTGATACGGAAGTCATCGCCCTCTCCCTGATCGTGCGCCCGAACGAGCCGCCCGCAAGCTACGGGCGCGCCGGATGCCGTCCCCCGGCCGCGGCCATTGCGCCGGCCCGTCGCGATCCTTATAAGCGCGGTCCTTGAACGCGGCAAATAAAGAAAGGGAAAGCCATGGCTGACCCCACCCCCGACGTCCCCGCACTCGACGTCGTCGGCGTCGGCAATGCGATCGTCGACGTCCTCGCAAAGGCGGACGACGCTTTCCTCGCGGCTCACGCCATCGCCAAGGGCGGCATGACGCTGATCGACGAGGCGGAGGCGGACGCAATCTACGGCGCCATGGCTCCGGGCGTGGAGATTTCGGGCGGCTCGGCGGCCAACTCCATCGCCAGCCTCGCCTCGCTCGGGGGCAAGGGCGGCTTCATCGGCAAGGTGGCGGGCGATGCTCTCGGCGCCATTTTCGCCCATGACCTCACCGCTCTCGGCGTCGTCTTCGACACCGAGCCGCTGACGGACGGTCCGGGTACGGGGCGTTGCCTGATCAACGTGACCCCCGACGCCCAGCGCTCGATGTCGACCTTCCTCGGGGCCGCCGGCTATGTTTCGACAGCGGACGTCTCGCCCGCCCTTGTCGAAGGCGCGTCGATCACCTTCTTCGAGGGCTACCTCTTCGAGCAGCCCATCGCGCGACAGGCCTTCGAGGAGGCCTGCAGGATCGCGCGCGGCGTCGGCCGCCGAACGGCGTTGACGCTTTCCGACGCCGGAGTCGTCGACCGCCAGAGGGAGGCGCTCGACGCCTTCGTGCCGGCGAACATCGATATACTGCTCGCCAACCACGTCGAGGCGCAGACGATTTTCGAAACCGACGACCTGGACCTGATGGCGGAGAGGGCGCGGAAATTCTGTCCGCTGACCGCCGTGACGCGCTCTGAGCAAGGCTCGCTTCTGATCCCGCGCGAGGGCGACGTCGTCGAGGTTGCGGCGATCGCGCCGGCGCAGCTAGTCGACACGACGGGGGCCGGCGACGCCTATGCGGCGGGGCTGCTCTTCGGTCTCGCCCGCGGCATGGACCTTCAGGCGGCCGGGGCCATCGGCTCCCTCGCGGCCTCGGAAGTCATCAGCCATTTCGGCGCGCGCCCGGAGAAGAACCTGAAGGACCTCGCAGCGGAGGCGGGGCTGCTCTAGGGAGCGAGGCTTGCCGGCTGGCAGGGAAACCCCTTCCGGCGATGACTATACGCCCGCGCCCCCGGGGCGCGCCCCGGCCTGGCCGCCGCGCGGGGAGCCTCCGGGATCACGCGATTGTTTATGTTCGGCTTCGCAACGCCATGAGACGGTCGCGGATCGGCGGACGCCTGCGAAATCTGTTAAAGTCTGCGATTCTCGTATGTTCGGCTGGAGACGGACGACTTCATGCGATCGTCGTTGAAGAGGGTGAATTCATGAAAAATCGAGCACATCTGCTCAGCCTGGCAAGCTCCGTGGTCATTGCATTTGCGTCGACGCCGGCCGGGGCCCAGCTTGATTTTGAAGCGGCCGAGATCAAAACCACGCAATTGCGAGGCGGGGTCTATCTGTTGGAGGGGCTCGGCGGCAATGTCGCCGTGTCGATTGGCGAAGACGGCGTTTTGCTTGTCGATGACGAATTCGCGCAGCTGACGCCGAAACTGGCTGCGGCGGTTTCCGACCTGACCGATCAGCCCATAGACTTCGTAATCAACACCCATTGGCATCTCGATCACACTGGCGGAAACAATTTTTTCGCGAAGAACGGCGCGTTGATCGTCGCCCATGACAATGTGAGGGAGCGGCTCGCCGCCGACGGCCCTGACGATTGGGAGCCGCGGGCCCTGCCGGTGATCACCTTTCCGGAGAGCGTCACCTTCCACTTCAACGGCGCGACGATCCATGTCTTCCACCCCGGCCATGCGCATACGGACGGCGACGCTGTCATCCATTACCGGAATCTCGACATTCTGCATGCGGGAGACATCTACTGGAACGGATACTATCCGCGCGTGGACCTTCAGTCAGGCGGCTCCGTAAACGGAACGATTGCGACGCTGGAGCGCCTTGTCGCGCTGAGCGGGCCCGAAACGCATGTCATCCCCGGGCACGGAGCCCTGGCGTCAAAGGCCGATCTCGAACGCGACCTCGCCATGATGCAGGAAGTCAAGGCCCGGATAAGCG
>CAZBOC010000256.1:0-4496 GCA_964493225.1 uncultured Caulobacterales bacterium
GCCAGCGGTCCGGCGTGCAGTCCTCGCCGTCTTCGATCCCGAAACGCCGCCAGTTATCTCGGATTTGCGTCAGCCAGAAAATCTCCTCGGCTTCGGGACCTTCGATCGGCGCGCTCGTCCGACGCTTGATCTCCTCGGCCGCGCCGGCGTGGTCGAGGTGTCCGTGGGTCAGCCAGATCTTGACGATCCGCGCGTCCATCTGTTCGGCGGCCGCCATGATCTTGTCGGGCTCGCCGCCGGGGTCGACGACGGCCGCCTCGCCGTTCGCCGCTCTGATGATCGAGCAATTCTGCTGGAACGGGGTCACGGTGACGATCTGGACGGTGAAGGGCGGTTGCGTATGATCCATCATGCGACCGGTCGTTAGCGCGCGCCGAAGCCGGTGAAAAGGGCGCGCGCATCCAGACGGCGGGCGCGCAGGAACAGGGGTCCGCTGAAGCGCCCTGCATTCGCAGACGTCCGGCCCGCCGACGCGGGCGGGGCCCCGCTCACTTTTTGACCCATTTTTCATCGCCGCACAGGGCGCCGGGTTCGTCGTAGCGCGCGACGTCAAGGCGATTGTTGAGCCTTTTCAGCGTCCCGCTATCGACCTTCTCGCCCTCTTCAATGGTGACGCCGAGATAGCGCTGCGCGGCTTTCCTCGTGATGCTGTCCTCCAGCGCCTTCGCCTGGATCACGTATCTTTTCCCGAGCGGCTTGTCCCACAGGTCCCCATGGTTGGAGACTTTTCCCCTTGGCTCGAGCCTCAGAATGAGACGCGCCTGTTTCACGGCGTAGAGCGCCCTGTCAAAATCAACGCCGTAGCCGAACCCCTCGGAGAACATCTGGGCGAGGTGAAGGTAGGAATACGGATCATTCCGGTCGACCGCCGCCCGGCAGATCAGGGCCCGCGCCTGGCGCGGCGTGAGCCAGCCGGTCGGAAAGTTATTGTTGTAGTCCGGATGCCGGTACTCCGCCTCCTCGGCGCCGGATCGTCCCTTTCCTGGTTCCGGGTTGGTGCAATCGTCATAGGGGTCGATATCGAATTTTTCAGTCGCCTTTTCGAGTTCCTTCCCGCCCTGGTCCTGCGGCGCACTGTTCGCAACATCGCGCAGCGCATCTTCCGAGAGCGCGACGTCTCGGATGACGCAATAGTTCATCTGCGCCTGCTTTACGAGATCCGCGGTTTTTTGACCGTAGATGTTGTCGATCCTGAACTCTGAGAGTTTCAGGCCCTGCGGAAAGGTTTTGTCGACCTTGCGGAAAGCGCCGAGAGCGAGCTGCAGGTACTGGACAGGCACCTTGCCCATGTTCTCGAACCGGTTGCCGGAGGACGACGAGCTTCTGCCGAGGAGCGTGTAAGCGCGAATGAATTCTTCCATCAGGGTACGATCCAGTTCGCGTCCCTCTACGACCAGCGCCTCAACCCACAGTTTGACCTCGTCAATCGGCCAGTTCCAGTCGCGGGTCGCGACCCCGTTCCGGAAGTAGAGATCCCAGTCGCGCGAAATGCGTTGTCGCACCTCGCGCGGAATATCCTGGTCCGGCATATCCGGCCTGCCAACCGACGCCTTGTAAGCGGCAACGGCGGCGATGCGATATTTTTCCTCCGTGTCCACCTCTTTATAGTTGGGTAGACTGGATATTCTGAAGGCGTCGCGTTCCTTTTGATCGGCCTCAAGCTCGAATTTCCTTTGGCTTGTTTCAAAGTTGAGACCGATTAACCTGCCGAGGTTGTACCAAAGACCGCCGCGAACATGCCTTTGTTCGTAGTCGGGATAATTCGGGCAGTCGCGCATGAGGGCGAGGCTGGCGAGCCCGCTCGCCCCCAGGCCTTCCATCTGATTGACGAACTTCTTGCTCGCATCTGTCGCGGCGTCATCATCCGAAAGCTGATAAAGAGCGTCGTTTACTTCCTTGCGGATCTCCAGAAGAATCTGCCGCTCCTTCTCACGTTGCCTTTCGGCGAGGCCGCGCAAGTCCCGCGCGGGCTCTCGCCGTTCAAAAATCCGGTTCTCCCGTTCAAGTGATCGCGTTTCTTCTTCGAGGTCGTTATATTCCTGGTCGCAATACGCGATCGTCGCCCACTTGTGGGCGTACATGATACGCTTTTCATTGCCGTAATAGCGCTCCTCAGGGTTCTCCACGGCGCCGGGCTTGGGCTGTCCGACCAGCGGCCACGCGCAATAGGCGAGAACGAATTGCGCGCGTGGATCCCCGCCGAGCGCGCGACGTTCGAGGACGAGCTGTTTTTTCGGAGTGATGTTTTTGCAGGTTATCACCGTTTCTTCCTGCTGCAGCCGCCCGTCGGACCGGGCGAGGGCTCCCTCGCCGGGATGGAATCCCGCCGCTGCGACGCACGCGGCGAGAACGCTCGTCAGCGCGCGCATGGAAGAAAAAGCCGATCTGAACATCGCATCCCCGCAACTCTCCACTCCTTTCATGAGTTACCGTAATCGACAGTTTTAAACAATGCGGCGTTGGTCGCGCGCCGTCCGGGCGGGCGGTCATTGTGCCTGCCGAAGTCGATATGCGGCTGCGATGTTGCCGTCACGCCGCACTGACGGTCCCGCTGGCGGGGTCTTGAGGTGCGCCAAAGTCCGCCGACCGTTCAAAACCGCCGGATCGCCGCGTCCTCCAGAACGCGTGATCGGCATTGGCGCTATCGTTATTGGCGCGGATCAGGCGATTGAGCTAGGCCGTCAGTCGGGAGTGTTGAAGGAGAGCATTGATGAGACGAGCGTTTCGAGGATTTTTCTTTGTCGGCGCTATTTTTGCGGGATCGGCGTCGGCCGCCGACGCTCAGGGCGCTGCGGACAGGGCCCAGGAGGCGCGCCGCGATCCCGCCATTGTCGAAGACGCTCTGTCCAAGGGCGCGGCGCTGGTTCTGCCGGTCTCCGCTCTCGCGGCGCCCGAGATCGCCTCGAGCGTGTCCCCCATCGTCATCAATCCCGAGACCAAGATCGCCATGGAAGGTTACGACCCCGTCGGCTATTTCACCGAGGGCGAGGCGATCAGGGGCGACAAGGCGTTCATGGTCGAATACCAGGGCGCGATGTTCCTCTTCGCAACGGCGGAACATCGCGACCTGTTCGCCGCCGACCCGGAACGCTACGCACCGGCCTATGGAGGCTACTGCACGAAGACCATCGCCGCGGGCGCCCTGACCCCGGCGAGCCCGCTCAACTGGACGATCCACGGCGATCGCCTCTTCCTGACCCGGTCGCCGGCCGCCAACGAAGCCTTCCGCGCTGAACGCGAAGACATCATCACTGCGGGCGACCGCTATTGGGCCGACGCTTCCGACGCCTTCATGACCGGGCTCAACGCCGCCGCGCACCGTGATTAGATGTCCCGTCGGCGTTTTTGGTCAGCGGCTCATGTTCGCCCGGCCGCCGGGACGGCGCTGGGTCGGTTCTGATCAATCAGGAGACCGGAAACCACCCATCGCGTGCGGGCGCGAGGACCGTCGGGAAGGGCCGTGATCGAAGGAACGCCGCTTCGGCGAATTCGGCGCAGGGAATCTCGGCTTTAATCTTCGCAAGAGGAATTGGCGCGACCATGGCGGCGGCGCCAGGAGCAGGATCAGGATGGCGCGGAACACGGGGATGAACGATTAGACCGCGCATCGTCGCCATTCTTGCCGGCGGCGGGGCCTCCCGCATGGGCGGCGTCGACAAGGGAGCTCTGCTTCTCGGCGAGGGACGGCTTGTTGACCATGTGCTCCGGCGATTGCGGCCGCAGGCCGACGAACTCGTGATCGCAGGACCCCATGATTACGGTCTCGGCTGCAAGTGCTTCCCGGACCGGGAAAGCGGACCTGCAGGGCCGGCCGCGGGGCTTTACGCGACAAGTCTCGGGATTATGACGCATTTTCCCGGAGCCGGAGCTTTCTTCACGGTCCCTGTCGACGGGCCGTTTACGCCGGTAGACCTTGTCCAGCGATTGCTGCAAGGGCCGGGCAGCGCGATCGCCGCAACGCGGAGCGGGCGACATCCGACCTTCGCCTTTTGGGAGTTGGCCGCGCTCGCGCCCGCGCTTGAGCGCCCGAATACGCCGTCGCTGCGCGAAATCGCCTCGCTGGCGGACGCGCGGCAGGTTCATTTTGAGGACGAGCAGGCGTTCATGAATATCAACACGCCCGATGATCTCGAAACTGCCCGCCGATTGTCGTCCGGTTGCTGAGCCGGTTGCCGCGACGCCCGGCGCGATCATGACCGTACGGACTAACCTGAAAGAGGGCGCGCCGGCGCCGGGGTTATGCTTCATGCGCGGGGAGGGGAGGCGCGGCGAAGGCCATGGGCTCCGCCGGCGGCCGGTCCTGCGCAGCCCCGCCCGCCTTGGTGAAATCGCTGCGCCTGCGCAAGAGCGGTGATCCGATGCTGGGGCGCGCCGGGGGCGCTTCGCAGGCGCGCCTTTCTAGGCGGACGCGGCGCGCGCGTGATCTTTGAAAAACTGTGCGGCGGCGAGCCGGCCGGACATGGTCGCCATGGGCACGCCCGGGCCCGGATGCACCG
>CAZBOC010000257.1:0-4466 GCA_964493225.1 uncultured Caulobacterales bacterium
AATCGCCGAATTCCGGCCGGCCGCAATGGTTCCACAACAGACGATCCGGATAGAAAATATCGCCCATGATCAACTCGACGCCGCTTTTCGCGTACATGAACTCGTAATAGTCCATGCCCGGACCATCATTGATGTCGCCCATCACGACGACGTCGTGGCCGTCGTCGAGGAATTCGTCGACGCGCCGGCGCACCGAGGTCGCCTCGGCGATGATCTTCAGCCGGTTGCGTTTCGAGGCCCGGTCCCAGTTGAGCCGGTCCATATTCGAGAAAATTCCCTTGGACTTGATATGGGCGACGATCGTGCGGAATTTCCGGCCGCCGTCCTTGACCGTCACTTCGGCCTCAAGGGGCGGGCGATAATGGGCGTAGACCTCGCGGATGTCGTCATCATCCGTGTCGACATGGAATTGCCTGTTGAAGGGCGGGTTTTTCACGCCCGCGCCGCCGGGCGCATGGACGACCTTCAGCTTGTCGGCGTTGTAGAGGATCGCGATCTCCTGGCGGCCCCGCGAGTTGAATCCGATTGTCGCGCTTCCGGTCGCCAGGCCGTACGCCGACGCAAAGGTTTCGAGCTTTTCAACCGTGCTCTGGCCGCCGCTCGCCCCGGTGTTCGGGCCTTCCGTCACGCCGATCAGGTCGGCGTCGATGAGCCGGAAGACCTCGGCGACGGCGTCAAGCCTCGCAACCGACGCGGCGTCCGTTTTCAGCGTGTTGTTCCTGTTGAAATAGTCATCGAAAAATTTGACGTTGTATGTCGCCAGCCGCATGGTCTCCCTCCTTTTCGCCCTCCTGCGCGCGCGAAACCGTAAGGGCCGGCGCGCGGCGAGGTTGTGAGAAAGGTCACGCAGCCGGCTTTCGAAACCTGTTCCGCCGTCGGGAAAGTTGTCCCGAAAGCCGAAGCCGCAAATTTCCGCAATTGTTAACGACCCCCTACCCGACCGGGCGAATGCGCGTTAAATTGCGGCCATGGAATTGGCTGAACCGCCTCGGCGCATTGGGCTCCTCGTCGCCGTGCTCGCAGGGCTTGTGCTCGCGAGCGCCGGAGCGTTGCTGTCCAGCGGAAAGGCCTTGGCGTCTGAGATCCCTGAAGCGGTCAATGACGGGGCCCGGTGGAAAATCGTCAAACCCTATTGGGAGGCGGCCGACGAGAAAGGCTACTCGGCCTTCGTCAGGGCGATCGGCCGGTCCGGCTGCCGAACGCTCGGCCAGTGTCTGGCCAGCGAGGCGAACCCCTACCGCGATACGGACAGGCGGCGCTATTCCGGCGACTGCGCGGACATGGCCTATATTCTGCGCGCCTATTACGCCTGGAAGAACGGGCTTCCCTTCTCCTATCAGAGCGCCATGGGCACGGCGGACCGGTCGCGGGACGATCTGCGCTACTCCAGGGGCGGCAACGTCGTCGCCGGGCGCCTCAGCGCCATTGGCGCGGAGCCGATCTCTGCGCCCGGCTTCATCGCGGCGATCGGCGGAAGAGTGTCGACGGCGATGTTCCGCACCCATCCGCAGACCGGCGGCGGACGATATTTCGACGACTTCTACCCGGTTGAAATCAGCCGCGAAGCCGTCCGCCCGGGCGTCATCGCTTACGACGTGTTCGGCCATGTCGGAATCGTCTACGACGTCCTCGACGACGGCCGCATCCGGATCGTCGCATCGCACCCGGACAATTCCGTCACGCGGACGATTTACGGCCCGAACTTCCTGCGGGCCGATCCGGCCCTCGGCGCGGGGCTGAAGGCATGGCGGCCGATACGTCTTGAAGGGGCCGAGGAAACCGAGGACGGCTACTTCGTCGGCGGGCGGATCGTCGCGGAGCCGAACGAGGCCCTCGCTGATTTCTCGCTGGAGCAGTATTTCGGCAACGCGCCGCACCCCTCCGGCGACTGGCGTTACGGCGAGTTCCGCCTCGGCGGCCGGACGCTCGAATATTTCGACTATGTGCGCCGCCGCCTCGCCGCCCCGGACTTCGTTTACGACCCCGTCGCGGAGTTGCGTTACGGGCTTCAGAGCATCTGCGGGGATATCAAGTCGCGGAAAGCCGCCGTCGACCAGGCGGTGCGCGCGCAAATCCACCTCAAGCCGCACCCGCCGCGGCTGCCGCAGAATATTTTCGGGACCTATGGCGAGTGGGAGAAGTATTCCACGCCTTCGCGCGATGCGCGCCTCAAAGTCAGTTTCATCGAGATGCGCCGCACCATGCAGGATCTCTATGAGCGCCATCTCGAAGGCGATCCGGCCGTGCGCTTCGACGGCGGGAATCTGCCCGACGCGCTCTGGAGAGCGTTCAACGAAGAAAAACAGGCCTGCCGCATCAATTACTGGCGGTCCGACGGCATGCGCGTCCGGCTGAACCTCGCACACGTCATGGAACGACTTTTCGATCTTTCATTCGACCCCTATCACTGTCCGGAGCGGCGCTGGGGCGCGAGCGGCGCCGAGCTGGAAAGCTGCACGGACGACGCGGAGAAAACCCGCTGGTACAAGGCGCAGCAATTCCTGCGCAATCAGGCCCAGCGCACCTATGACGTGCGAATGGATTTCACTTTGGACGCGTTGAAGCCGCCTATGGTCGCGTCGCCGGAAGAAGGCGGGCTAGGGGTCGAGGCGCCGGCCGACGCCGATTTGCGCGCCTATCTCGCGGGCCTGCGCGACCCGCTGAAGGCCATCGCCTTGGAAGGGCCGCCCCTCATCGACGCCGCGCTGCGCCACGAAGTCACAGACGAATAGCCATCCCGCCGCGATCGAGCCGCGTAAAGCTATCGAAGCAAGAGCCGGAAGGAGGCTCCCCGTGAGCGCATTTGTGTTGTTTCTGATACCCGTCGCCCTCGCCGCGACCGCGATCATCCTGGGCGTCGGCATCTATTCTCTGGCGAAGGGCGGAACCTTTGCGAAGGAAAACTCCAACAAGCTGATGCGCATGCGCGTCACCGCGCAGGCGATAGCCATCGCGCTCATGATGCTGTTCGTCTGGCTCGTCGGCCAGGGAAATTGACACGGGAAATGAACCACGAGGACGCGGCGTCGTCAGAAGTTGCCGCGGCGCCTGTTCCACCGGAAAAGCACGGCGGCGAGCGCCTCGTAGACAAGCCATGCCAGGGGACGAAAGGGCGGGAAGTCGATCAAAAACCCGGCCCAGCGCCAACCGCGCTCCGACTTCAAAAGCGCTGAAGCCGCCGCCGGGCCGCGAAGGACGCGTCCGTCTCCCGTCACGGCATGGAGGCGATACTGAACGTCTCGCTCCGTTAATCCGTATCGGGAAAGGATATCGGGCGCCTGGGCGATGTCGACATAGGCGGTTGCGCTCGCCTTGCGCCGCACCGCGTCGACGTCGGCGCGGCATACAGGGCAGGCTCCGTTATAAATGATCTGGCGCTGTCCGGACTTGAGCATCGTACGGATCTAGGGGGCCCCGGTCCGCGCTGAAAGAGGTCCGCGCTGGAAGAGGTCCGCGCGGGCCGTCGGCCGCGGAGCAGGCCTTCGCGTCGGCAGGGTCTGCGGCGACCGGCCCCGGAGCCGCGGGTTCCTTGACCGAAGCGACGGAGACCAGCGCGGGCGAGACAGGGGCGGCGGCGATGTTCCGTTCGGCGGGTCCGGGGATCGCGAGGCCTTGCTCCGCCGTCGCCGGTCGCTTTGCGAGGCGCGGACGGCATTTCAAAGACCGGGCCGCTGCGAGGTTTGGCGACAACGCGGTAGACAGAACCAGCAGCGCAAGCTCCCGCCGGGAGCTTGATTCGCGCCAACAGCATCAGCCCATGGGCTCGCCCGGCCCGGATGCGCCGGAAAATTCCCATCAGCGCCCACCCCCCGCAAATCCGCTCGTCGCGTTGACGGCCGGCGCGCTAAGGCGCAAGACCGCCGCGGCGGGGGTTTCGCGGGGAAACTGCGGAACACCGTCGCAACGCCTTGCAATGCACTGGCGCCTTGCGCTGCTCTGGTCCCTTGCGCTGCTCTGGTCCCTTGCGCTGCTCTGGTCCCTTGCGCTGATCTGTTCCCTTGCGCTGCTCTGGCGCATTGAATGGCGGCGGGTCCGCGGCTAGTCTCGCATCTTGGGCTTGACGGCCGCCATGCGCGCGCCGGTCCACCCTTCCGCCAGCACGGAGCGAAGCGTCTAATGAAAATCCTCGTCCCGGTGAAACGCGTCGTCGACTACAACGTCAAGGTCCGGGTGAAATCGGACCAGAGCGGCGTGGACCTCGCCAACGTCAAAATGTCGATGAACCCGTTCGATGAAATCGCCGTCGAGGAAGCGATCCGCCTGAAGGAGGCTGGCGTCGCGGAAGAGATTATCGCGGTCTCCATCGGGCCGGAGAAGGCGCAGGACCAGATCCGTCAGGCGCTCGCCATGGGCGCGGACCGGGGCCTGCTGATCAAGTCCGATGCAGAGGTGGAGTCCCTTGGCGTCGCCAAGATCTTGAAAGCCGTGATTGAAGATGTGAAGCCCGATCTCGCTATCCTCGGCAA